>JANMMX010000269.1:0-1560 GCA_031373605.1 Allobosea sp.
CGGATCTCACCCATCTGGGTGAGCTTCAGCATGCGGCCGATGCCGGTCGGGTCGATGGCGTGCTCGGCGGGAAGCACGATGGTGACGAGAATGACCGCTGCCGCGATCAGCGCAAGAACGGTCGACTTGATGAGTTGCGCCGTGCTTGGCAATTCGGCACGGGTGGGGATGTCGGTGTTGTACATGGTGTTTCTCCTCAGAGTGCGTTTTTGAAATAGCCGGCGAGGTGCATGCCGGTGAGCACGAAGCCTGCGGTCATCATCCAGACATTGGCGGTGTAGGCATGTTTCCAGAAGCTGTCTGAACGGCGCCAGAAGCTCATGGCGATCAGGATCATCGCGAGCGCCAGCAGCTGCCCGATCTCGACGCCGATGTTGAAGGCCATCAGGTTGATCAGCAGTCCATCCTGCGCGATTTGGTATTCCTGCACTTTGGTCGCGAGACCGAAGCCATGGAACAGGCCGAAGATCAGGGTGGCGGCCTTGGTGTTGGGCTGGAAGCCGAGCCAGCGCTGGAAAGCCCCCATGTTGTCGAGCGCCTTGTAGACGACCGAAAGCCCGATGATCGCGTCGATGAGGAACGAGCTCATCGTGATGTTGTAATAGACGCCGAGGATCATCGTCGTGGAATGGCCGATGGCGAACAGCGTCACGTAGAGGCCGATGTCCTTCATCCGGTAGAGGAAGAAGATGACACCGGCGAGGAACAGCAGGTGATCGTAGCCGGTGATCATGTGCTTCGCGCCCAGATAGACGAAGGGCATGAAATGGACGCCGGTGATCTCCTGGATGTAGCCCTTGTCGCCCTCGGCGACGGCATGGGCGAAGGCAGGTGAGACACTGAACAGCGTCAGCGCGGCGAGGAAGGCGAGTGCGGCGAACGCCGTTTGCCATCGGATGATGGCCACGAGCTTCGCTCCGCCCCTTGGGAAAGGTCGGTGCATGAAAAATCCTGTCGGTGAGGAACAATAAGACGCGCTGCCAGTGATGGCGGGCGCACGGGCTCACGAGGTCAGGCGTGGCGGGCGATCAAGCCGGAATGTCGGATCAGGACCTGGCGGCGGCTCAAGCCTCAGCCCGAACTGGCGCGGCAGAGGCACGCGGTCGCTTGCGCGCAACCGCACCACCGTTCCGGTGTCGTGCGTGTGGTCGGACGCGTCGTGCCCATGCAGATGGCCGGGGCGCTTGTGGTCGGCCGGGTCGTCATCATCATGCGAATGGCCGTGATCAGCTGCGGTTTTGCCGGCAGCCAGCCCAGTATGCCGGTCATGCTCCATCTGCAGCGCCAGGGAACCATGCGCAACCACGTTCAACGGTGGCGCAAGCATCAGCCCCACCGCCAGACACAAGGCGACGAGAGAGCGGACTGCGCTGGCGATGCGACGCGGCAACATCATGGTGAGATAGCAAAGACTTTCTTAACGGAGGCTTGATGACGAAGCTGCCAACCAAGCGCAGCGTCGCTTGACTATATCCTCCCCCGGAGCATAGCAAGGTCCATGAACCAGACATCTCCTCACGGCGAACATCGCCATCAGAGCCATCCTGCCATCATCAAGCG
>JANMMX010000428.1:0-1698 GCA_031373605.1 Allobosea sp.
GGCGCGGCCTCGCCATCGAGCAGCATTTGCGCTTGCAGTGTGGTGACCTGATCGGGACTGCCTTGCGCGACAGCAGGCTCCGGTGGCAACGCCGAATGTATTGGCGGCTGCCAGATTGCGGCTGCATCAGGCGCTTTGGGAAACAGGTCTTCTCCCGGCATGAAGCGCCCGGCGACTGCGCTTTCGACACATTCGGCCAACGAGCCATAGATCACGCCATAGCCCGTGTTTCCGGGCGCATATTGCGCGAACTTGCCCGAGTTGGTCATCAGGACGCCGCCTCGCAGGTCAGGCAGGATCGGCGTCACTACCACGCAGGTGTCGATAACGAATTTCACACCCAGCGCTTCAAGCTTTGGCCGACGGCCATCGGCTTCGAGCGCACGGATCACATGGCGACCGGTGTTGGCATAGAGCGGCGTGACAAGCTTCCGCCCCGCCATCAGACGTTCCAGCGCGGCGATCTCATCCAGTGAAAGGTGTGGCGAGCCGATGGCAATGGCGTCGATCTTGTGGCCGCCGACGGTGGACAGCCGGGCGCGGGCGGCGGCGATCATGCCGGCGGTGACGACAACGGTTCTGGTCTTGCCCGGCTCGGCAACAACGTCTGCAAGTGTCGCGGCTTCCGGCGTCACGCCCGCGACGTGGAACAGACCGACCCCGCCTGCCGAGGCAGCTGCCGCGCCCAGCGCCTTCAGGCGGTCTTCCGTGGTGCAGCCCTGCAGACCATCAATGACCGCAATCGAAGTGTCTGCCAACTGGCCGAGCAGGGTGCCAATCACGGGATAGAAAACATCAGCTTCCCGAAGAGCTTGCGGCAAGCTGTGCACATCCAGAATTAAGGTCGCCTTGCGGTTTTCAGGCCAGTGCAGGCCATAATCCGGTGCGCGTCCCGCAATGGCGCAGGCAATGTCGAGAAAGTCGCCATAACGGTTGGTGCGCGCGCCCAGCACCGAGTTGCAGAAGACGACGGCGTTGGATTCGCCCCAGGCGACATCGCTACCGACAGCGGGCCGATGGCCGGCCTGATAGGGCGCGCAGGTCCATGTCGGCTGGCAACCCATGGTCTCGTAGGCGCGCATCATGCGCCTTGCCATGTCGCGCTCGTGATCGGGCAGGCGCACTTTGGCGCAGCCATGCAGATCAAGCGCGCCAACATTCAGCGTGGCGCGAACGGCCAGCTTGGCGCCACCGGCAACCAGCGCTTCGGCGAAAAGCGTGCCGGAATCGCCGTGATACAGCGCGCCATCGATATGGGCCGATGAAACAGGAATCAGTCGCTCTGCGCCCATCAGCCGGGCGGTTTCAGCGACGATCCGCATCGCCATGCCGCTGGCATCCTGTCGCGCCGCAATGGCCTGTTCTTGCGTGTTGAGAATGCTCATTCGAGATGCAGCTCTCCGCCATGCCATGTGGCATGGCCTGTCAGGATCTGGTTGATGAACACGTCTGATGCACCGAGATAGCTGACCGAGTCGAACAGCGCTGCGATGTCAGAGGCGGGCAGGATGGCCGTGATCGCGGCATCCGCGGTCAGCACTTCGCGCAGATGCTGGCCTGTTTCAGCTGTTACCTTGCAGGCCGCCTCCAGCGCATGATGCGCCTTGTCCCTGCCGATATGGGCGGCCAGCGCAAAAGTTACCCTCTCGGCCATGGTCAGGCCATTCATCAGCTCGATGTTGGTGGCCATGCGCTGGG
>JANMMX010000437.1:0-9940 GCA_031373605.1 Allobosea sp.
GCTGCCGGTCTGGCGCCGGTTCGCCTTGGCAGCGCCGTGGCGCACAGCGAAGGAGAACAGGTGCGCTATTCCGGGAAGCTCGCGCTGTGAGCACGCGACGGCTTCGCGTCGCCATCCTGATTTCAGGAAGCGGCTCCAACATGCTGTCTTTAGCCAGCGCTGCGACAGCACCCGATTTTCCCGCAGACATCCGTCTGGTCTTGTCCAACCGCCCAGATGCTGGCGGGCTTGAGAAGGCCCGCTCGTTGGGCATCGCAACCGCAAGCGTCGATCACAGGCTGTTCGGCACAGACCGCGAGGCGTTCGAGCGAGAGATCGACAAGCTGCTGCGCGTCAACGAGATCGAGCTGGTTTGCCTGGCGGGTTTCATGCGCGTGCTGACGCCCTGGTTCGTCACACGCTGGCAGGGCCGCCTCATCAACATCCACCCTTCCCTGCTTCCGCTCTATCGCGGCACACACACGCATCGTCAGGCGCTGGACGCGGGCGCAACCGAGCATGGTTGCAGCGTGCACTGGGTGGTGCCGGAGCTGGATGCTGGACCAGTGATCGCTCAGGCGCGCGTGCCGGTGGTGCAAGACGACACGGAAGAGACGCTTGCTGCGCGCGTTCTGGTGCAGGAGCATCTGCTTTACCCGCAGGCGCTCAGGCAGGTCGCCACGGCCTTGCGGGTGAGCGCCTGAAGGCGAGTGCAGTCCTCAGGGACGCTTCAACTTGCAGCGATCAATGAAGCCCAGCGCTTTCTCGCGGGCTGAGTCATTGAAGTAGCCCGTGTCGCGGAAGGCCTGGATTTCGGCCTTGGTCATCGCATCGACCGTGCCCTTGGCATAGCAGCTGCATGGCGTGTGAACCGCCTCGCGCGTGGTGTTCATCAGGCGTGACTGGTTGTGCTGGCAGGCGTCAAAAGCGCGCAGCTGGATGCGGTAGACCGACAGGTTCTTGGCCGTCGGGTCCGGCGGCGGCAGCGGGGCCGTGCCCGCTGCTGCAAGCGCCAGGGAACTGCCAAGCAGCATCGCCAACCCGATAAAACTGAAGTGCCGCGTCATTCCATGGTCCCCTGTTGACCGGACCAGTTCACAAGTTCGGTCCTGCGCCGTCAAGCCACCAGGATCACGCACCTGCCCGGACCCACACCTTGTTGTCGTGGAAAGCCGCACCGCCAAAGGGCGCCACAGCATCGGCGCTGGTCAGCGTGTTGATGCCGCGCCCGTCAGGATGGGCGGCGTTGGGCCAGATGGACTCCGCAATGACGACGCCGCGCACAAGACCTGCAAAATGCTTCGCGGTGAGCCGCACCTCGCCGCGGCTGTTGCCGATGATGACAGCGGCACCATCACCCAAACCAAGTGCTGCGGCATCATCGGGATGGATCATCAGCGTGGGCCTCCCCTCGCGCGCGGTCGATGTCGGCGTCTCTGTGAAGGTTGAGTTGAGGAAATGACGTGCCGGGCTCGTGGCCAGCCGGAACGGATGGTGCGCGTCCGCATCCTCATTCACGGCCCAGTGATCGGGCAGTGACGGCATGTCAGCCACGGGGCCCATCGGACCGTCATTCTTGTTGGGCACCTTGGCCCAGTCCGGCTTGAAGCGGAACTTGCCATCGCGATAGGCAAAGCCGTCGAGATAATGCGCCGCGCGGAACGAGGGCTGCACGTCAAGCCAGCTCTGCTCAACGAGCGCCTCCAGCGTGCCATGGCCGGACGCATCCAGCGTCCAGTCGATGATCTCACGCGGGCTCATGCTGAAGCCGCGATGCTGAGCACCCAGCCGCCCGGCAAGCGCGCAGATGGCATCATGATTGGAGCGGCATTCGCCCGGTGCATCGACCAGCTTGCCACCCCACATCACATGCTGGTGGCCGCCACCCTGATAAAGGTCATCATGCTCCATGAACTGGGTTGCCGGCAGCACGATGTCGGCCATCAGCGCCGTCTCGGTCATGAATTGCTCATGCACAACCGTGAACAGGTCTTCGCGCGCAAAACCGCGCTTCACCAGCTCCTGCTCGGGCGCGACCGACATCGGGTTGGTGTTCTGGATCAGCAGCGCCTTCACCGGCCCGCCCTGGCGCAACGCCTCGGCATCGCCTGTCAGCACGCGACCAATCTGCGACTGGTCGAGCTGGCGAACGCTCTGGTCGAGCGCATCGAGCCCCTCGATCAGTGTCTTGCGCCAATGGTAGATCGCACCATTGTTGTGGAAAGCGCCGCCGCCCTCATGTTGCCAGGCCCCGGTAACTGCTGCGATGCAGGAGGCCGCATGCATGTTCGTGACGCCGTTGCGCTGGCGTGAAAAGCCATAGCCCAGCCGGAAATAGGTTTTCTTGGTTTTGCCCACCAGCGCGGCAAAGGCCTCGATCTCCTCCACACTCAGGCCCGTGATGGCGGCTGCCCATTCCGGCGTGCGGCTGGCCAGATGTGCCTCGAGCTCATCCGGCACATCGGTGTATTTCGCCAGATAGTCCCGGTCGGCATGGCCATCGCGAAAGGCGACATGCATCACGGCGCAAGCCAGCGCGCCATCCGTGCCGGGCTTCAATACAAGTGGCAGATCGGCCTGCTCGACCGTTGCGTTGCGGTAGATGTCGATGACGACGATCTTCGCCCCGCGCTCCTTCCGCGCCTTCATGGCGTGGTGCATGACGTTGACCTGCGTGTGCACGGCATTTGTGCCCCAGATCACCACGCAGTCCGATTTCGCCATCTCGCGCGGATCAACGCCCGCAAGCTTGCCCGTGCCGGCAATGAACCCGGTCCAGGCCATGTTCGTGCAGATGGTGGAATATTGACCGGAATAGCGTTTTGCATGGCGCAGGCGGTTGATGCCGTCGCGCATCACCAGCCCCATGGTGCCCGCATAGTAATAAGGCCAGATCGCCTCAGGGCCATGCTGCGCCTCGATGTCGAGAAAGCGGGCGGCGATTTCGTCGAGCGCGTCATCCCAATTGATCGGCGCAAACTGCCCTGACCCCTTCGGACCGACGCGCTTCAGCGGCACTGTCAGCCGATCAGGATGATGGATGCGCTCGGCATAGCGCGCCACCTTCGCGCAGATCACGCCATCGGTGTAACTCTGGGTTTTCGCGCCACGCACACGCCCGATGCTCTTGCCATCCAGCACCTCGACCTCGAGCGCACAGGCCGACGGGCAATCATGCGGGCAGACCGAGGGCTTCTTCTCGATACGCGGCTGCGCGTTCATTCCAACGGCCCATCTGCTTGTTCGTGACAATGAGCAGCAGATGGCGCGGTCTGAGGCACGGCGTCAAGACGCCGGAACCCGCTCAGGCAGCCAGCGTTCCGATCAGACGCTCGGTCTCGCTGCGCAGATGCGTGACCTGATGGCTCAGCTTGCCTGCGAGCCGGTCAAGGTCATTGGCAATGCTGCCGGTCGTCTCCGCCATGCTCGACACTTCCTCGATCTGGCCGATAACGACGCTCGCCGTATCGACGGATTCGCGGACACGCATGTTGATTTCAACAGTCGTGACGTTGTGCTGTTCGACTGCCGCTGCGATGGCAACAGCCACCTCATCGACCTGACCAATGGCATTCGCCATGCCCTCGATCGCCGTGCCGACAGCAGCCGACACCCCGGAAATCGTGTGGATGCGCTGGGTGATTTCTTCAGTGGCCTTGCTCGTCTGCATCGAGAGGCTTTTCACCTCCTGCGCGACCACCGCGAAGCCACGGCCGGCCTCGCCAGCACGCGCAGCTTCAATCGTCGCGTTGAGCGCAAGCAGGTTGGTCTGCCCGGCAATCTGCTGAACGATCTTGATGATGTCGGCAATCTCCACGACAGAGCTCTGCAGATCGCGCGCCCGCTCCTTGGCCTGCACAGCCTGTCCGCTCGCATTGCGGCTGACATTGGCTGCAGCCGCGACCTGCTCTGCAATCTCGCCGACAGCCCGGCCAAGTTCCTCCATGCCCTCAGTGGCGGCGCGC
Source organism: Allobosea sp. (assembly GCA_031373605.1). Classification (GTDB taxonomy): domain Bacteria; phylum Pseudomonadota; class Alphaproteobacteria; order Rhizobiales; family Beijerinckiaceae; genus Allobosea. The sequence goes on from JANMMX010000437.1 coordinate 3,945, forward strand.
ACATTGACAGCGGACTGTTCGAGCGCCGCCATGCTGCATGAGATCGCCGACTGCGTGGAATTGGCTGAGCTGGCCACGAAGCTGGACGACTGGTTGAGTTCCAGACCGAGCGCTTCGATGTTCTGCACTGCGCCAAGTGTGGTGGCATGAAGCTGGTCGGCCACATCCTTCACAGCGCGGCGCGTCTCCAGCCGGATCGCATCGGATTTTTCTTCGGAGAAATTGGTGCGCAACTGTTCGGTGACCGAATCGCGCAGCTGCACAACAGCGCGTGCCACACTGCCCATTTCATCGCGGCGTTCGACCCCCGACACCTCGACCTTCATATTGCCGGTCGCGATCTGCTGCAGGCTCAGCTTCAGCTTGTAGAGCACTCTCAGCATTCGCAGCGTCATGACACCCGTCAGGCCAAGCGCCAGCAAGCCAAAGAACAGGCATGTCAGGATATCAATGCGCCGGTCAGCCTCAAGACGGCTGATGCGCGCGCCGAGAAGGCGGTTCAACTCGGCGGAATTGGCCGCCGCCGCGACGTTGATGCTGTTTGCAAGCCGGTCGGCGGCGGCAACAATGCGGCTGCTGTCCGTAATCGCGTTGCGGTTGGTCCAGGCAGAACCGATGGCATTGGCCTCGTTAACAAAGGCACTCATGGCATTCGTCATCGAAGTGAAGGCTGCCGACAATTCGGACGGCATGCCCTTTTCCTGAAGGTTCTTCGTCACCGAAACGATTGACTTCAATTGCCGCTCTTCGCTGGCTTCGAACCGCAATCTGGCAGATTCAAAGCCCGAAAGCGCAGAACCCATCCCGAAAGCAGAGCGCGCCATGGCCGAGGCGGCGGACGTCACCAATGCGGCGTCCTGAATGGTGTCCTGCAAGCGCTCCACACTCATGGCCATCAGGTAGAACGTGTCGAGATCGGGATCGAGAATGAGGTTGGAATTGTCACCGATGCCGAGGGTCAGATTGCCCAGTGACCGCAAAGCGATCTGGATACCCGCCGGGCGGTCAACCTGAGCCAGGGACAGGGAAAAGCCGTTCGACAACTCGTGCGTTGCGAGTTGATCGTCAAACAGTTGACGTCCGGTTTTGAAGACACTGATGGCGGATTGCAGCTCTGGTCCGCTCACACCTGTCGCCTCAGCCTTCGCAAGCTGCATCCGGAGCGGCCGCAACATCTCCAGATACGCGACGCCGACACGCTCCTTGGACGCAAAATCGATATCTGTCTGTGCGCGGCGCTGGATCACACCGATCTGGATGACCTGCGGAATGATGAACAGGATCGCAGCGATGCAGAGCCTGAAGCGGATCGAATAGCAGAACGTGGGCAGTTTCATCAGGAAGGCACCGTACTCATCGGAGACGAAGATCGTCGCCCGGAATCTTGCTTACCCAAACAGTTACATGCGCTGGTTAAGAAACCACAAAGCCGATGTAAAATATGCAACCTATTCGCTTTGTTAGTATAGCCAAACAATCCTAGATTGGTTAAACGCAAGCTAACCAATTTCGAGGCATGCTGCCCTTGGCCGCACTTGCACAACACCGGCCCGACACAATGTTGCGTCAGTCATATGTGGTTACGACCCGGAAAGAGTTTTCATCATGCATCGCGCTGTGGCTGCGGCCCTCGTTCTGTCAGCAAGTGCGCCTGCGGTTGCACAATCGCCCCTGTCGCCTGAGCAGGCCAGCAACTGGAACCTGACGATTGGCGCTGGCGTGCGCTATCAGCCGGACTATCAGGGCTCCGATAACTACATGTTCCGCCCGCGCCCGATCATCCGGCTTGGGCGCGGTCTCGGCAGCAAGTGGCATTCGACCGAGGATGACGCGATCAGCATCGGCCTGACCCAAGGCGAGAACTGGCGCGCCGGTGTGTCGGGTGCCCTGCTCTTCGAGCGCCGCGAGAGCACGAATCCCGCCCTTCGCGGCCTTGGCAAGGTAGGTTACGGCGCCGAGCTTGGCGGCTTCGGTGAGTATTACATTGCGCCCTGGCTGCGTGCGCGTGCGGACCTGCGCCGAGGCTTTGGCGCGCATCAGGCCTTCATGACGGATCTGAAGCTGGACGTATTCGGCAAGCTCAGCCCCGCCTGGAGCTTCAGTGTCGGCCCCCGCGTCGCACTGGCAGGCCGGGACTACGTTCAGACCTATTATGGCATCGATGCCGTCCAGTCTGCCCGCTCGGGCCTGGCCGTGCAGCGCATGCAGGGCGGCCTGCAATCGGCCGGCGCACTCGGCCAGGTGTCTTTTCAGTGGTCGCCGCGCGTGCAGTCGACGGCCTATGTTGAATACAAGCGCCTGCTGGGAGACACGGCGAAGTCCCCCATCGTGAAGCGCTTTGGATCGGCCAATGCGATCACGCTCGGGTTCTCGACCACCTGGGCCATCGACCTCGGGCGCTGAACGCCGCTGGATTTCGGAGCACTGCTTTGGCACAACAGCCTTGACGCAACCTGCTGCGTGAGGAGCCTTGGCCATGGCCTATCTGGATGACACAAAGCCCGTCCGTCTGGGCGACTTCGCGAAGATGAAGGCCGCTTCGGACAAGATCACCATGCTCACCTGCTATGATTCCAGCTTCGCTGCACTGCTGGACCGCTGCGGTGTCGACATCCTGCTGGTGGGCGATTCGATGGGCAATGTGCTGCAGGGGCACAATTCCACCCTGCCGGTCACGCTGGAACAGATGATCTATCATACGGCTTGTGTGGCGCGTGGCACGAAGCGCGCGCTGGTTCTGGCCGACATGCCGTTCGGCACCTATCAGGAGAGCCCGGAGCAGGCTTTCCGCAATGCTGCCCTGCTGATGGCGGCTGGTGCCCATGCAGTGAAGCTTGAGGGCGGCGCCGTGATGGCGCCAACCGTGCATTTCCTCGTCGAGCGCGGCATCCCCGTCTGCGGCCATATCGGGCTGACACCGCAATCGGTGAACCAGCTCGGCGGCTACCGCGTGCAGGGCAAGGATGATGCGGCGGCCGCGCGCATGATGGCTGACGCCAAGGCGCTGGAAACGGCGGGTGCTTTCATGATGGTGATGGAAATGGTGCCAGCGACGCTTGCTGGCGAGATCGGGCGCGCCTGCCCCGCCCTGGCAACCATCGGCATTGGTGCGGGGCCCGACTGTGCCGGGCAGGTTCTGGTGCTGCACGACATGCTGGGCATCTATCCCGGCAAATCACCCAGGTTCACGCGCAATTTCATGCAGGCCGCCGCAGGCATTGAAAGGGGCGCCGCCAGCACTGAAACAAGCGCCGCCAGCATCGAAGATGCCGTAAGGGCCTATGTCACGGCTGTGAAAGCCGTGACATTTCCGGGTGTTGAAAACAGCTATTGAAGCGGCTCAGCCGACGATCTCGTTGCCGGAGAAAAACTGGGCGATTTCCATCGCTGCCGTCTCGGGCGCATCCGAGCCATGGGCGGTGTTCTCGCCAACCGACAAGGCGAACAGCTTGCGGATCGTGCCTTCAGCCGCATTGGCCGGGTTGGTGGCGCCCATCACGTCGCGATACTTCGCGATGGCATCTTCGCCTTCCAGCACCTGCACGACGACCGGGCCGGACGTCATGAACTCGACCAGCTCGCCAAAGAATGGGCGCGCCGAGTGCACGGCATAGAAGGTCTCGGCCTGTGCCTTGGTCATGTGGATGCGCTTCTGCGCCACAATGCGCAGGCCACCCTTCTCGATCACCGCATTGACCGCGCCGGTCAGGTTGCGCTTGGTCGCGTCGGGCTTGAGGATCGAGAATGTGCGCTGAAGGGTCATGGGTCCAGGTCCTTGGGGTTTGAGGCAAATCAGGGGTTGGCGGGCTTATAGCCGCGCACTCCCCGCCTCACAAGGCAGACCAGGTGGACCTTTCGCATTCTCGATCAGTTACGCGTCAGGAACAGGCGTGCTTCGCGCAGCGCTGCCGCGACCTCGTCTTTCGACATGTCCTGCGCCAGTTCGGCGCGGGCGCTGGCCGCCGCCTTGCAGCCCTTGGCCATCGCCACGTTGAACCAGGTCTGCGCAGCCACGAGATCGACCGGAGCCGACCGGCCTGCCGAATACATCAGGCCAAGCTCGTAATAGGCCTCGGCCGAAGCCTGCGCCGGGATGCTCATTGCGGCGGGAACCGCCATCATTTCCATACGTGCCATTGTCGTCACTCCACTGTTTTCAAGTCGTTGTCGCTGCTGTTTTCTTGCCGCAGCTGATGACCTGAGATTCGATCAAATGCTTCGAAAATTCTCCTAAAACTTGAGATGAATCGTCCCTCAACGAAAAATGACGGACACGTTAAATCAACCGATCATTCACGCGTTCAGGCCGAATTTCACAATGATTTCAATGAGAACGTTTGCACGTTTGAATGATCGGCTTAAAGATCGCTTTACCTTGCGACGGGATGGGCGAAATCGCATCGCTGGAAATCGCGCACCAACCTTGCCCCTTCCACAGGCGCAAAAGCTCGTTTAGCCTGCAGCCATGAGCCCGGAGCAACGGGCCTTTTTCAGGGAGAACGACAACATGACACGCATTCATCGCCTCGCAGCACGCACCATCATCGGCACAGGCCTGCTGTTGGTCTCGGGTGCGGCTTTCGCACAGGACGCCACCGGCACCTGGCTGCGCGAGAACGGCGCGTCGCGCGTGCGCATCGGCAAGTGCGGAGACGCGCTCTGCGGCACGGTGGCCTGGGTCAAGGACCCTGCCAGCCCCTCCAAGGTCGGCCAGCGCGTCTTCTACGACATGAAGCCGGATGGCGCCGGCAAGTGGAAGGGCTCCGCCTTCAACCCCGAAGACGGCAAGACCTATTCCGGCACGATGAGCGTCAGCGGCGGGGCTCTGACCACGGCTGGCTGCGTCTTCGGCGGCCTGATCTGCCGCTCGGTGTCGTGGTCAAAGGTGAACTGAACCGCTCGGCAGGGCAGAAATCGCACTGCCCTGCCAGATTCGCTTGAACGCAGGCGTCTGAGGCACTACCCCGGTGTCAGATCTTTCCTGACACCGGTTTGCCAAAGAACGCTGCCATGAACATGCACTCGCGCCCTGCCGACCCCAAGAAGCTCCTGAAGGGCGCCACTGGCGACTGGGAGATCATTGTTGGCTTGGAAATCCACGCGCAGGTGACCTCCAACGCCAAGCTGTTCTCCGGTGCGTCCACGGCGTTCGGCGCCGAGCCCAACTCGCATGTCAGCCTTGTCGATGCGGCGATGCCGGGCATGCTGCCGGTCATCAACGCCGAATGTGTGGCGCAAGCTGTGCGCACGGGTCTTGGCCTGAACGCGCAGATCAACCTGCGCTCGACATTTGATCGCAAGAACTACTTCTATCCCGATCTGCCGCAGGGCTACCAGATCAGCCAATACAAGAGCCCGATCGTTGGTGAGGGCGAGGTGATTGTCGACGTTTCGCCGACCGAGCAGATCACGGTCGGCATCGAGCGGCTGCATCTCGAGCAGGATGCCGGCAAGTCGATCCATGACCAGCACCCGACCATGAGCTTCGTCGATCTCAACCGCTCCGGCGTCGCGCTGATGGAAATCGTCTCCAAGCCGGATTTGCGCTCGGCGGACGAGGCCAAGGCCTATGTCACGAAACTGCGCACCATCCTGCGCTATCTCGGCACCTGCGATGGCGACATGGAGAAGGGCAATCTGCGCGCTGACGTCAACGTCTCCGTGCGCCGTCCCGGTGATGATTTCGGCACGCGCTGCGAGATCAAGAACGTCAACTCGATCCGCTTCATCGGCCAGGCTGTCGATGTCGAGGCTCGGCGACAGATCGGCATTCTGGAAGATGGCGGCAAGATCGATCAGGAAACACGCCTCTATGACCCCGCCAAGGGCGAGACCCGCGCCATGCGCTCGAAGGAAGAGGCGCATGATTACCGCTATTTCCCGGACCCGGACCTGCTGCCGCTGGAATTCGACCAGGCCTGGGTCGATCATCTGAAATCCGGCCTGACCGAGCTGCCGGATGTGAAGAAGGCCCGCTTCATCGCCGGTTACGGCCT
>JANMMX010000421.1:0-2252 GCA_031373605.1 Allobosea sp.
GTGCCGAAGCCGCCGCCAATCAGGATGTGATAGCCCTCGACCGTGTCGCCATCCTCGTTCACCGGCACCTTGGCGCCAATAAGCCCCAGATCGCCGATATAGTGTTGCGCGCAGGAATGGTGGCAGCCGGTCAGATGGATATTGATGGGCGTGTCCATGGTCATCCGCGCATCGACATGGGCGGCGATGGCCAGCGCATCTTCCTTGGTGTGGGCGGCAGCGAACTTGCAGCCCGTGGCACCGGTGCAGGCCACGAGACCCGCCTGAATGGAGGTGGCTTCCGCGCCAAGGCCGGCAGCTTTCAGATAGTCGATGACATCCGCCACCTTGGCATCCGGCACGCCGGAGATCAGCAGGTTCTGCCAGACCGTCAGGCGGATGTCGCCATCGCCGCATTGCTTCGCCAGCGAAGCAATAACGCGCATCTGCGCCACTGTCAGCTTGCCGACGGGCAGCGCCACGCCGACCCAGTTCAGGCCCGGCTGCTTCTGGGCATGCACCCCGATATGCGCCTGCCGGTCATAGGTGGGGCGTGCCTCAACAAAGCGCGGCTCGATGCGGATGAGCTTGCGGCCCAGCTTTGTCTCGACCTCTGCAATGAACTTGTCGAAGCCCCAGGCGTCCAGCACATATTTCAGCCGCGCCTTGGTGCGGTTGGTCCGATCGCCTGATGCTGTGAACACGCGCACGATTGCATCAGCCACCGCCACCGCATCATCCGGCGCCACAATCACGCCCGTGTCGCGCGCCAGATCCTTGTGGCCGGTGATCCCACCAAGAGCCAGCCGATACCAGATGCCGGGCGCAACAGGTTTGCCGTCGAACTCGGCACCCGCGATGACCGCGATGGCCTGAAAGCCGATGTCGTTGGTGTCTTCCAGCGTGGCGATGGCGCCAGCACCATCAAAGGCCACGTTGAACTTGCGCGGCAGGCCATAAAGCGCCCGCTCGTTGAGAATGTGGTGGTGCCAGGCGCGTGCATGGGGACGCGTGTCGAGCAGTTCGTGGGGGTCGATCCCGGCGGTCGCCGTGCCGGTGACATTGCGGATGTTGTCCGCGCCCGAGCCCTTGGCGGTGAGGCCAAGATCCGCGAGGCCCTCGATCAGGTCTGGCGCGTGTTCAGCAGTGATCTCGCGGATCTGCAGGTTCGCGCGCGTCGTCACATGCGTGTAGGGGCCGCCATGCTTCTCAGCCAGATCGGCGACGCCTTCGAACTGCCAGGCATTCAGAATGCCATTGGGAATGCGCAGGCGGCACATGTAGCTGTTCTGGGCTGGAGCCACATAGAACAGGCCGTGATAGCGCCAGCGGAAATTATCCTCGGGCTTCGGGTACGTGCCCGCCTTCGCCTGCGCCTTGAAGCGTGAATAGGCATCAAAAGGATGCTCCTCACGCTTCCATTTTTCCTGATCGACCAGCTTCTTGCCGCTCGCCACCGTCGCGTCCTGCGCCTCAAGATGCTCCCTGTCCGGACCGGACGGAGCGGCGCTGCCGGACGCCACAGCCGCGCGCCCAATCGGCCCCAGCCCGCGCGCGGCGCGCGTCGACTGAAGTCCGCTCATGAAGCCTTCGAGATAGCGCTTCTGGTCAGGTGTGAAGTCGTCACTCATCAGACGGATCAGGCTGCTTCGACAAAGCGGTGGCGCTCGTAGAGGAACTTCAGCACCGATTCACGCGCCGAGATGTATGTTCGGTCAGCGACGAGATCGAGACGCTTGCGCGGGCGCTCCAGCTTCACATCCAGCACATCGCCGATGCGGGCCGAGGGACCATTTGTCATCATCACGATGCGGTCAGACAGCAGCACCGCCTCGTCAACATCATGGGTGATCATGATCATGGTGTTGCCGAGCGAGGCGTGGATCTGCATCACCGAGTCCTGCAGATGCGCGCGCGTCAAAGCGTCCAGCGCGCCGAATGGCTCGTCCAGCAGCAGGATTTTCGGCTCCATCGACAGGCCGCGCGCAATGCCGACGCGCTGCTTCATGCCACCAGAAATTTCCGACGGGCGCTTGTCCCTGGCATGGCCCATCTGCACAAGATCGAGATTGTGCATGATCCAGTCATGGCGCTCGGCTTTGGACTTGGTCGAGCCGAACACCTTGTTCACCGCCAGCGAGACGTTCTCGTAAACCGTCAGCCAGGGCAGCAGCGAATGGTTCTGGAACACGACGGCGCGCTCCGGGCCCGGCGAATTGACCTCGCGATCTTCCAGCAGCACCGCGCCTGCTGTCACCGGTGTCAGCCCGGCG
>JANMMX010000455.1:0-13108 GCA_031373605.1 Allobosea sp.
GGCGGGGAGGGCGATGTGCTCGACCATCTCGATCTGTCGAAGACCTCGCTCGTGTTGCTCGAGTATCAGAACCGCAGGAACCGGCTTCAGCTGGAAGCGCGGTTGAAGGCTGATTTCGAGCTGATCGACACGCTGGAATACGAATGGGGCCCGCTGCTGGGGCAGGAGTGCTACCGTGCCGATCTGGCAGGCGATGTCTATGGCCGCATGTTCGCGGCGCGCCGAGGCATCACGCGGCTGGTGAAGCGGGCGGCGGTTGTCTGACGGGTTGCGATTTCAATGGCCAGGCCGCTGAACGCCATGACAGCCGAGAATCGACTCCCGGACGGGTGCAGCGCGAGCGGAGCCCGATCCGGGATCCAGCGCAAAGGCTCTTCGCGAAGCGTCGTATGTCTCTGATGGCTCCGTTATGTGCCGCTGTCGCGGCAAGTTGTTGCGCTGGATTCCGGGTTCTGTTCCGCTGTGCTGCACAGCCCCGGAAATCACGGTGGCATTCCTGATTGCCTCTCTCTTGCACTCACTGTAACTGCCTCGCCCATGAGCTTCCCTGACATCACAGCTGACCTGCGCGCCCTCATGCCCGAATTGCGCGGGCGTCTCACGGCCAATCAGGATATGGCGGCTTTCACCTGGTTCCGTGTCGGTGGGCCAGCGCAGGTCATGTTCAATCCAGCGGACGAGGCTGACCTTGCACTTTTCCTGAAGGCGCTGCCTGCCGAAATTCCGGTGGCAGTGGTGGGTCTGGGTTCCAACCTGATTGTCCGCGATGCCGGCATTTCCGGCGTCGTCATCCGGCTGTCGGGCAAGGGCTTTGGCGAGATCGCCATTGAAGTGGGCCATCGCCTGCGTGCGGGCGCTGGCGTGCCGGATGTGAAGGTGGCGCGCGCTGCCGCTGATGCTGGCATTGCGGGCTTGGCCTTCTTCCGTGGCATTCCGGGCTCGATTGGCGGCGCACTCAGGATGAATGCCGGTGCCCATCATGGCGAAACCACCGATGTGCTGGTGAGTGCGCGCGGCGTGACGCGGGCAGGCGAGATCGTCTCATTCGATCATGCGGCGATGGGCTTCGGTTATCGCCATTCGGGCTTCCCGGCCGATGTCATCATGACATCGGCGCTGTTTCAGGGACGGCCGGGCGAACCGGCGGATATTCTGGCAGAGATGGACAGGATCACGCAGGCGCGCGAGGCCTCGCAGCCGATCCGCGAGAAGACAGGCGGCTCAACCTTTGCCAACCCGATCGGGCCCGATGGCGAGAAGCTCTCGGCCTGGAAGGTGATCGACGCGGCGGGTTGCCGGGGCCTGAAGCTTGGCGGCGCGCAGGTCTCGCCGATGCATTGCAATTTCCTCATCAACACCGGCAATGCCACCGCCACCGAAATCGAGACATTGGGCGACACCGTGCGCAATCTGGTGAAGGCTGACAGCGGCATCGAGCTGCGCTGGGAGATCAAGCGCATCGGCGAGTATTAGGGCTTGGGCCAAAGCGACCGATTCAGGCGGGAATGATCTTGATCTCGTAGCGGGCCATCACCGCATCCCGCGTCATGAAGGCCATGCCTTCCAGCCTGGCTTGCGCGATCATAACCCGGTCGAATGGGTCACGGTGGTGCGGTGGCAGATGTTCGGTCAGTTCCGCGTGATGAGCGGAGATCGGCAGAATTTCCAGCCCTGCCTCCTGCGCCATTGCATGCGCCTCACTGGCTGAAAATGGCAGCGCGGCCTCGCCAAAGCCGGCCCGCTTGATCGCGATTTCCCAGATCGCGGCGGCAGAGAGGAACACATCCGGGTTTTCTCGCAACGCAGTTCGCGCTTGCTCAGACAGCATGTCGGGTTCTGCCATGGCCCAGATGAAGGCATGCGTGTCGAGCAGGATCGGCATCAGGGCTCGCCATCAAAATGGCGCGCGACATCCTCATCCATCGCCTGAAAGGCTGCATGATCGAACTTCGTAAAGCGCCCGGATGCCAGACCAAGCGCAATCGGCTTGCGTGCCTCAAGCGCCACGATCCGGGCCACAGGCTTGCCATGGCGCGCGAGGATGATTTCGCGCTGCGCGCCGCTGGCCACAGCCTCGACCAGCTTTGACAATGTCGATTTGGCCTCATGCATGTTGACGATGGTCATGGCTTTCTTCCGATGCAGAATTACCTTAGCTAACATTAGCTAGAACCGGCACTTCTGTCCAGGATCATTCCTAACGTTCATCCTCAACGAATTGCTAACAGATCGCAGGGCATGGTTTCGGGACTGCATGTCCAGCTCGGAGAGATTTCATGTCCAAACACGTCGCCGTTCTGATGGGGGGCTGGTCTGTCGAGCGTGAGGTGTCGCTGAATTCCGGCGAGCCTTGTGCCAAAGCCGCTGAAAGCATGGGCTACCGTGTGACGCGCGTTGATGTGCAGCCTGACATCGCAACGGTGCTGCAGGCCTTGAAGCCTGATGTGGCGCTCAACTGCCTGCATGGCCGCTTCGGCGAGGACGGCACCATTCAAGGTGTGCTGGAAATCCTGCGCATCCCCTATTCGCATTCCGGCGTGCTCGCCTCGGCCTTGGCCATGCGCAAGGACCGGGCGAAAATTATCGTTGCAGCAGCAGGGGTTGGCGTCGCGCGCGGGGTCACGCTTTCGCGTTTCGAGGCGGCAAAAGCCCACCCGCTGCCGACGCCATATGTGCTGAAGCCGGTGGATGAGGGCTCGTCGGTGGGCGTCGTGATCGTCAAGAAAGGTCGCGAGCATCCGCCCCAGGAAATCGCCCGTGAAGACTGGCCCTGCGGCGACATGCTGCTGGCGGAAAGCTTCGTGGCCGGGCGCGAACTGACCTGCGCCGTGATGGCTGGAAAGTCCCTTGGCGTCACCGAGATCAAGGCCTCGACCGGCGAGTTCTACGACTACGACGCAAAGTATGCACAGGGGGGCTCAATTCACGTCTGCCCGGCAGAACTTTCACCAAATATTTACCGTCAGATTGAAGAGTGGTCGTTAACGGCGCATCAAGCAATCGGTTGCCGCGGCATAAGTCGATCTGACTTCAGGTATGATGACGAGAGCGACACGCTCGTCTGGCTGGAAGTCAACACGCAGCCCGGAATGACCGAAACGAGCCTGGTGCCAGAATTGGCTGCCTTCGCGGGCATGAGTTTCGGTGAGCTTGTCAAATGGATGGTGGAGGACGCCTCTCTGGATCGGTAATGGCCGCGCTTCTTGGCGCAGGTCGGCATCGTCACGCCGAGGCTGCACCGCAGATCCTGGGCGGTCACCGCTCGAAGCGCTTCTTCCGGTTTGGCCGCAGAAGCTCGGTGGCCGTGCCGCTGTCGCAGCGCTTGCCGCGCCGCATCGGTACATTCCTCGCACTCGGCTTTCTGACGGCCTCCGCCGCAACGGGCATTGTCATGGGTGGCCATCTCGACGAGATGCGCGACAATCTCGGCGAACCGCGTCATTTCGTGGCCCGCTCGGTCGGTCTTGGCATCGAGCGCGTGACGATTTCCGGCATTGCCGAACTGGCCGAGATGGAAGTGCTGCACGAGGCGGGCATCAACCCACGCGGGTCGCTCGCATTCTTGGATGTCAGCGAGGCCCGCAAGGCGCTGGAAGCCAACCCGCTGATCCGCGAGGCTTCGGTTCGCAAGCTCTATCCAAGCGAAGTGTCCATCAGCATCGTCGAACGTGAGCCCTATGCGCTCTGGCAGCTCAATGGCGAGCTTTCGCTGATCTCGGCTGACGGCACGGTGATCGACAAGATGCGCGATGCGCGCTTTGCCCATCTGCCATTGGTTGTCGGCGATCAGGCCAATCTGAAGGCGCGCGACTATGTGGCGCTGCTGGCGGAGGCTGGTCCGCTGAAGTCGCGCATCCGTGGCGCCACGCTGGTGTCTGGCCGCCGCTGGACGCTGAAGCTGGAAAACGGCCTCGACGTGCGCCTGCCCGAGACAAACGCCACTGCTGCGATGACGCGCCTCGTCAGCCTCGACAAGGACCACAAGCTGACCGAGCGCGACGTGATTTCTGTCGATCTGCGTCAGCCTGACCGGGTGACGCTGCGCCTGTCCGAAGAGGCAGCGACCGCGCGTGCCGAGATGCTGAAAGCCATCCCGAAGAAGAAGGGAGGCACGGCATGAGCCTGTTCTCCCAAGGCCTCACGCCGCGTCTGAAGCCTTTGTCATCGCGCAAGAGTGCGACCCTGTCGGTTCTGGACATCGGCACGAGCAAGGTTGTCTGCCTGATTGCCGAATTGCTGCCGGTCGAGGCCAGCGAACGCCTGCGTGGCCGCACGCATCTGGCGCGCATCATCGGCATTGGCCATCAGCGTTCGCTGGGTCTCAAGGGCGGCGCGATTGTCGATCTCGACGGGGCCGAACGTTCCATTCGCCAGGCGGTGGATGCAGCCGAGCGCATGGCCAAGGTCGAGGTGCAGTCCTGCATCGTCAACCTCACCGGCGGGCGCCTTGGATCACAACATTTTGCGGCAAGTGTCGATCTGCGCTCCGGTTCTGTCGGTGATGCCGATGTGAAGCGGGCGCTGGCTGCGGCCGCCACGCATTCAATCCGGCCAGGCCGGGCTGTGCTCCATGCGCTGCCCACGGGCTATGCGCTGGACGGGCAGGGTGGTGTGCTTGATCCGCGCGGCCTGATGGGGCGTGCGCTCTCGGTCGACATGCATGTCGTGGCCGCTGAAGCTGCTGCCGCGCGCAACCTGATGCTCGCAGTCGAGCGCTGCCATCTCGAGATAGAGGCCGTGGTGGCCACGCCCTATGCGGCAGGTCTCTCGGCGCTGGTGGATGACGAGGCCGAGATGGGCGTTGTCGTCATGGATCTGGGTGGCGGCACCACGAGCTTCAGCGTGTTCAACAACCACCACCTGATGCACATCGATGCCATTGCAGTCGGCGGTCATCACATCACCATGGACGTGGCGCGCGGCCTTTCGACCCGCGTCGCGGCAGCTGAACGTCTGAAGACACTCTACGGCTCCGCCATTTCCTCGCCATCAGACGAGCGGGACATGATTGCCGTGCCGCAGGTGGATGAGGACGAGCGCGACACACCGAACCATCTGCCGAAATCGCATCTGGTGCGGATCATCCGTCCGCGCGTGGAAGAGATTCTCGAGCTGGCGCGCGATCGCCTTCAGGCGGCTGGCTTTGGCAGCGAGGCACGTCGCCGCGTGGTGCTGACCGGCGGTGGCAGCCTGCTGACGGGTCTGCCGGAAGCAGCACGGCGCATTCTCGGCGGGCAGGTCCGGATCGGGCGCCCGCTGGGCATCAAGGGTTTGCCGGAGGCGGGCAAGGGCCCGGCCTTCGCGGCAAGTGTCGGCCTGCTGGTCTATCCGCAGGTGGCGCATGTCGAGCATTTCGAGCCGCGCGCGAGCGGGGCGATGTTTGCGACCGGAACGGACGGGTATTTCTCCCGTGTCGGTCGCTGGTTGAAAGAGAGCTTCTGACAAGGAAGCGCACATGCCCCGGCCCGGCAGCCGGAGCGTGAAACAGGGGTCCTTCTGACCCGAGAATTAAATCCATACAGGCGCTCGCCGGGTGCCTGGCAGTGAAGTCGAGAGGCTAAGATCATGGCTATTCAACTGGACGTTCCGGACATCCGGGAACTGAAGCCCCGGATCACCGTCTTCGGGGTCGGTGGTGCTGGCGGCAATGCCGTCAACAACATGATCGAGGCTGGCCTCGATGGTGTCGATTTCGTCGTGGCGAACACGGATGCTCAGGCGCTTGCCGCCAGCCGCGCCCCGCGCATCATCCAGATGGGCCTTCAGGTCACCGAGGGTCTGGGTGCCGGTTCGCAGCCCGAGATCGGCCGTGCGGCTGCTGAAGAGGTGATCGACGAGATCCGCGATCATCTTTCCGGCGCACATATGGTGTTCATCACCGCCGGCATGGGTGGCGGCACCGGCACGGGCGCAGCGCCTGCGATTGCCCGGATCGCCCGCGACATGGGCATCCTGACCGTTGGCGTCGTCACCAAGCCGTTCCAGTTCGAAGGCCATCGCCGCATGAAGATGGCCGATGCCGGCATTCAGGAGCTGGGCGAGGCGGTTGATACGCTGATCGTTATCCCCAACCAGAACCTGTTCCGCATCGCCAACGAGAACACCGGCTTTGCCGATGCTTTCGCCATGGCTGACCAGGTGCTCTACTCTGGCGTCGCCTGCATCACCGATCTGATGGTGCGTCCGGGCCTCATCAACCTCGATTTCGCCGATGTGCGCGCCGTCATGCGCTCCATGGGCAAGGCGATGATGGGCACAGGCGAGGCCTCCGGCGAGAACCGCGCCATGGCCGCCGCCCAGGCCGCGATCAACAACCCGCTGCTCGATGAAGTGTCGATGAAGGGTGCGCGTGGTCTGCTGATCTCGATCACCGGCGGGCGTGACATGAAGCTCTATGAGGTTGACCAGGCTGCGACCTGCATCCGTGAGGAAGTCGATCAGGAGGCCAACATCATTGTCGGCACCACTTTCGATGAGGCCATGGAAGGCACGATCCGCGTGTCGGTGGTTGCCACCGGCATCGACAAGCCTGCCATGTCGCGCGACGAGATGAACGCAACCGAGCAACGGATCGCCGAAGTGGCCGAGCGCCTGAAGGCCGAAGCCCGGCTGCGGACGATGACGCCATCGCTGCGTCCGGCTGCTCCGCAGCCTCTGTTTGAGGCACCTGCCGCCATTGCCGAGCCCGAGCCGGAGGCCATGTTTGTGCCCGAAGCTCCGGTTGCTGCGCATGCGCCGGTCGCCCAGTTCGGCGAGACGGTTCGTATCGCCCCGGCCGCTCCGCGCTTTGTGCCGGCTCCCGAGCCCGTGCAGGAGCTGGCCCCGGTGGCTGCGCCCGTCATGCGCCATGACGAGCCGTTCATCCCGCCTGCCGCCGAGCGCAGTGTCGTGCGTCCGGTCCGCATGCCGCGGGTTGAAGAGCTGCCCATGCCGGCACAGAACCAGATTGCGCAGAATCGCAGCATGCCGACTGCGCAGCCAGCCACCGTCTCTGCTGATTCCAAGCGTCTGTCGCTGATGCAGCGCCTGGCAGCAGTCGGCTTCGGTCGCAAGGATGAGGCCCCGGCACCGGTTGCCACACGGCCTGCCATGCCGACACCTCCTGCGCCTGCTCCGAGCGCTGCCCACTCGGAATACATGCGTCGCCCGGTCCAGACCCAGCCCAAGGTGGCGCAGGGCCAGCTGGACCAGCATGGGCGCGGTGCTCAGCCACGCTCTTTCGAGGACGACCAGCTGGAAATCCCGGCATTTCTGCGCCGCCAGGCCAACTGAAGCCTTCGCAGGTCTTTAACTGTGTTTATAACAAGGCCCGCATCTCTTGGATGCGGGCCTTGTTTGTATGAAAATTAAGCGTTATATTTCAATATCTTGTCGAGAATTTTATAAAATTGTTAGCTTTGTTACAGAGCGAAAGAAAGCGTGATTTTGTCAGACTCGTGGCTGGAACTAGTGTGCAGTCGGGATAGGGCATGAGACAGCGAGTCGCGTGCCTTTGAGTGGACAAGAGGTGGGTGGCTCGGGCGCGCCGTTCTGGTGATGCCGGATCATTCATCCGCTAGATGGACGTTGATAATGATCGCTGACCGCCAGACGACTCTTCGTGCCGCAGTTTCGCTGCAAGGTCATGGTGTTCATTCCGGCTCTCCCGTCTCCATCACGCTTCGCCCGGCCTCATCCGGCAATGGCATCGTGTTTTTGCGCACTGGCCTTGCCGACATGGCTGACCGGCTGATCCGCGCCCGTCACAACACGGTCAGCGCCACGGCGCTTTGCACGGTTGTCGGAAATGCTGAATCCGGCTCGGTTGCCACGATCGAGCATTTGATGTCGGCGCTCGCTGGTCTGGGTGTCGACAATGTGCTGATCGAGATCGATGGGCCCGAAATGCCGATCATGGATGGCAGCGCGTCCGAGTTTGTGACGGCGATCCAGAACACGGGCATCATCGCGCTGGGCTCCGCCCGCCGTTATCTGAAGGTTCTGCGCAAGGTCCGTGTCGAGGATGGTCGTGCCTTTGCCGAGCTGAAGCCGGCTGAGGAAGGGTTCCGGCTGGATGTCGAGATCGATTTCGACACCCCGGTGATTGGCCGCCAGCGCCATGTGTTTGATCTTGATCCTGCCGCCTATGCCGAGGAAATCTCGCGCGCCCGCACCTTCGGTTTCATGCGTGATGTCGAGCAGCTGTGGAAAGCTGGTTTTGCGCTTGGGGCTTCGCTCGACAACACGGTGGCGATTGGCGACGACAAGGTCATCAACCCAGAAGGCCTGCGGTACTCTGATGAGTTCGCCCGCCACAAGGTTCTCGATGCCATCGGTGATCTGGCGCTGGCCGGTTATCCGATCATCGGCGAGTTTGCTTCCTATTGCGGCGGCCACCGCATGAATGTCCGCATTCTCGAGGCTCTGTTCGCTGATCCTGCCAATTTCGAAATCGTTGAGCTGCAGCCGGCCTATGATCGCCGCCCGGTGCAGATGGCCGCCCAGATGCCTGCAACCGCTGCGATGGCCCCTGATACGCATTGAATTTGCGGTTGCTGCCAGATTAGGCTTTTTCCCCATCACTTTTGCCATGCATTCGCCTTTTTGAAGGTGATGAAACATGGTGCCGGTTCGTGGTCCTGCGGGGCAATCCTGTTGTGGTCAAATTCCGGTGTTTGGGTTACATGCATGCGTCGACGCTGGAGGTCGGCATGATTCAGGGGCGAAACGCGCGTGAGTGAGATGATCAGGCATAACCTCGGCGCAGCCGCACTGAAGCGCAGCACGACCCGCAGCTTTGCCGCCATTGGCTTGCTTGGCCTGGCCACCGTACTTGGCGGTTGCGACACGCTGGGCAGCCTCAACCCGTTTGACCGTCCTGAAGTCTACAAGCCGGAAGTGACGCAGGATGTGCCTGCCGAGAAGCTTTACAATGAAGGCCTCGCTCGCCTGCAGAAGGGCGACAATGAAGGGGCCAACAAGCGTTTTGACGAGGTGGAGCGTCAGGCTCCCTTCTCACCGTTTTCGCGCAAGGGCCTGCTGCTGACAGCCTATTCGAATTATGAAGCGTCCAAGTGGGACGATGCGATTTCCGCCGCCCGTCGCTTCCTTGCACAGAACCCGGCCAGCCCGGATGCTTCCTATGCGCATTACATCATGGCGATGTCCTATTATAACCAGATCCCGGATGTGAACCGCGATCAGGAGCGGACCGAGAAGGCCCTTGCCGCGATGCAGGAGCTGATCGAGCGCTATCCCCGTTCCGAATATGTCGCCGACGTACGCGAGAAGATTCTCGTGGCGCGTGACCAGATGGCCGGCAAGGAAATGGGGATCGGTCGCTTCTATCTCGAGAAGCGCAATTATGCCGGTGCGGTGAACCGTTTCCGCGATGTTGTCGGCAAATATCAGACCACGCGCCATGTCGAGGAAGCCCTCATGCGGCTGACTGAGGCCTATCTGGCCATGGGCATCACCAATGAGGCGCAGACGGCTGCGGCTATCCTCGGGCACAATTTCCCCGATAGCCCCTGGTACAAGAATGCGTTCGAGCTGCTGCAGTCGGGCGGCCTGGCACCGCGCGAGGATCAGGGCTCCTGGCTGAGCCGCACGTTCCGCGGCTTCACCCGGACTGTTGGCCTGACGCGCTGAGCGCGCCATGCTGGCGCGCCTGTCGATCCGTGACATTGTTCTCATCAGCCAGCTTGACCTGGAGTTCTCTGGTGGACTGAGCGTGCTGACGGGCGAGACGGGTGCCGGTAAATCCATCCTGCTTGATGCATTTGCGCTGGCGCTGGGTGGGCGTGGCGACGGCGATCTTGTGCGTCATGGCCTGACACAGGGGCAGGTGACGGCTGTCTTCGACATTCGCGCCGGGCATCCTGTGCTGGCCCTGCTCAAGGCGCAGTCGCTGGAGAGTGATGGCGATCTTATCCTGCGCCGCATCCAGCACGCCGATGGGCGCACGCGCGCCTTCGTCAACGATCAGCCGGTGAGCGTTCAGGCGCTGAAACAGATCGGTGCGTCGATGGTCGAGATCCACGGCCAGCATGATGACCGCGCGCTGGTCGATCCGGCGGAGCACCGCACCATTCTCGATGCCTATGGCGGCTTGCAGGCGGATGCTGCCGAACTGGCTCAGGCACATGAGCGGTTGAAAGCGGCGCGGTCCGCACTGGCCCGGCAGGAAGCGCGGATCGCTGCCGCCCGCAAGGAGGCAGACTATCTCAACGCAGCTGTTGCCGAGCTTTCGAAGCTTGCGCCAGAAGCTGGCGAGGAAGAGTTTCTCGCCACGCGCCGGCAGGAGATGATGCAGGCCGAGAAGGTTGCCAAGGACATTGCCGAGGCGTTCGAGGCTGTGGGTGGCTCTGCTTCGCCCATTCCTGGGCTTGCTGGCGTGGTGCGTCGGCTTGAGCGGCGCGGGGCACAGGCACCGGCGCTGGTCGAGCCTTCGGTCAAGGCCATGGATGCCGCCATCGTGGCGCTGGAAGAGGCGCGCAGCCAGCTGGAACAGGCAATGCGCGATGTTGCCTTTGACCCCAAGGCGCTGGAGCGCAGCGAGGAGCGGCTTTTCGCGCTGCGCGGCGCTTCGCGCAAATACAGCGTGCCGGTCGACGGGCTGATGGCGCTCTGCTCCAGGCATGCTGCTGAGCTGGCAGCGCTGGATGCAGGCGAGAAAGAGCTGGAGCAGCTGACGCAAGATGTCGCGAGCGCCGAGGCGGCCTATCTCAAGCTGGCCAAGGCGCTGAGTGCGGCCCGCGCCAAGGCGGCTGCCGCGCTGGACAAGGCGGTGCTGGTCGAACTGCCACCGCTCAAGCTGGAGCGCGCCCGCTTCATCACCCGCATCGAGGTCGATGCCGATTCTCGTGCTGCGGAAGGCTTTGACCATGTCGAGTTCTGGGTGGAGACCAACCCCGGAACGCGGCCTGGCCCCATGCTGAAAGTCGCTTCTGGCGGCGAGCTGTCACGCTTCATGCTGGCGCTGAAGGTGGTGCTGGCCGACAAGGGTTCAGCGCCGACGCTTGTGTTCGATGAGATCGACACGGGCGTGGGCGGCGCGGTGGCTGATGCCATTGGCGAGCGTCTGGCGCGGTTGGCTGGCAAAGTGCAGGTGATGTCCGTCACCCATGCGCCGCAGGTGGCCGCCAAGGCGGCGCATCATTTCCTCATTTCCAAAAGCCAGATGGCGGATGCGGACCGCGTCATGACGCAGGTGAGCATGCTGGAAGACGCCTCGCGCCGCGAGGAGATCGCGCGCATGCTGGCTGGCGCCACGATCACGCAGGAAGCGAGGGCGGCAGCCTCCCGCCTTCTGGCCGCGGGCTGAGCGCCACCCATGGCCCGTGCTCCAGTTCCCATTGCCAATCTCAGCCCGCTGGAAGCTGCAGGAGAGTTGCAATCGCTGGCGCAGCAGCTTCAGGCGGCAGATGTCGCCTATCATGCCAACGATGCGCCTGAGCTGACAGATGCGGCCTATGACGCGCTGAAGCAGCGTTTCGAGGCCATCCAGCAGGCCTTCCCTGATCTCAAGGCGCTGGCTGACCGTTCAGCTTCCGTCGGTGCGAGGCCATCCGAGAAATTCGCCAAGATTCGTCACAGACGGCCCATGCTGTCGCTCGACAATGCGTTCTCGGAGGACGATGTCGCCGATTTCGTGCAGCGCATCCGGAACTTCCTCGGGCTGGCAGCAGAGGCGCCTGTTGCCTTCACTGCCGAACCGAAAATCGACGGGCTGTCATTGTCGCTGCGCTACGAGAGTGGCGCGCTGGTCAGCGCGGCCACGCGCGGCGACGGCGAGGAGGGCGAGGATGTCACCATCAATGCCCGCACCATCAGGGACATTCCGCATCACCTGAAGGGCGCTGATGTGCCCGCCGTGCTGGAAGTGCGCGGCGAGGTTTATCTGCGCCATGCTGATTTTGCCGCGCTGAATGCAAGGCAGGAAGCTGCTGGCGAAAAGGTCTTTGCCAATCCGCGCAATGCCGCTGCCGGCTCGCTGCGGCAGCTTGACCCGGCCATCACTGCGTCGCGGCCGCTCGGCTTCTTCGCCTATGCATGGGGCGAGGTGAGCGCGCTGATGGCTGAGACGCAATCGGGCATGGTTGCGGCCTTTGCGCAGCTGGGCTTTGCCACCAATCCGCTGATGCGACGCTGCGGCAGCGTGGCGGAACTCGTGGCGCATTATCGCAGCATCGAGCTGCAGCGCGCCAGCCTCGGCTATGACATTGATGGCGTCGTCTACAAGGTGGACAGGCTCGATCTGCAAACGCGGCTGGGCTTTGTCGCGCGCGCGCCGCGCTGGGCGATCGCGCATAAATTCGCCGCCGAGCAGGCCTTCACCGTGCTGGAGGGCATCGACATCCAGGTGGGCCGCACCGGCGCGCTGACGCCGGTGGCGCGGCTGAAGCCTGTGACGGTGGGCGGCGTTGTGGTGTCGAATGCGACGCTGCACAATGCCGACTACATTGCGGGCTTTGGCAAGGACGGCGAGATCTTGCGCGAGGGTCGCGACATCCGTTTGGGTGACACGGTGATCGTGCAGCGCGCGGGCGATGTGATCCCGCAGGTGGTCGATGTGGTGATCGAGAAGCGGTTGGCTGGGGCTGAACCTTTCCCGTTTCCAACCATCTGCCCTTGCGAGTTGGCGACCGCCGTCACACGCGAAGAGACGGTCACGGGCGAGGAAAGCAAAATTCGCCGCTGTTCGGGCGAGTTTGCCTGCCCGCACCAGCGCATCGAGCATCTCCGGCATTTCGTCTCGCGCCGCGCTTTCGACATCGAGGGGCTCGGCGAGAAGCAGATCAGCTTCTTCTTCGAGAAAGGCCTTATCCGCGAACCGGCTGACATCTTCACGCTGGAGGCGCGCGATGCAGCGCCGGGCAATCTTCAGAAGCTGCAGAACTTCGAGGGTTTTGGCGGCACATCCGTCGCCAATCTCTTCGCCTCGATCAACACGCGCAGGACCATCGGGCTGGACCGGCTGATCTACGGGCTGGGCTGCCGCCATGTCGGCGAAACCACGGCCAAGGTGCTGGCGCGCGGCTATGGCAGCTGGTCAGCGTTCGAGGAGGCCTGCCTCAAGGTGGCAGCCGGCGACGTTGAGGCGCGTGCCGAGATGGATGCCCTGGAC
>JANMMX010000049.1:0-7547 GCA_031373605.1 Allobosea sp.
CCACGCTGAATTAACACCGCTGTTGCCTGCGCCAAGGCAGGCGCCATCATGATGCCGTAGCCGCCCTGCCCCGCCAGCCAGAAGAAGTTCTCCAGATCCGGGTCGAAGCCCGCCACGGGCGCTTCGTCAGCAACGAATGAGCGCAGGCCCGCCCAGCTGCCGGACAGGCGGCGAACTTTCAGCCGTGTCTCGGTTTCCAGCCAGTCCACCAGCACCGCAACCTCGAAATCATCCGGCTGCACGTCATGCGGCTCAACCGGCGTCTGGTCTCCGGGAGAGGCCATGATGCGCCCGCCATCGGGCTTGAGATAGGCATCCGATCCTGCGAAATCCACGCAGGGCATGCCATTCACTGCCATGCCATCGGGCGCATCGACGATAATGGCGGTGCGGCGCTTCGGCGTGAGGCCGATCGGCTCTGCTCCGGCCAGCACGCCGATATGGTCAGCCCAGGCACCAGCCGCATTGACGACGAAGGTTGCAGCAATGCGGACATCGCCTGCCTCCACATGCCAGAGCCCTCCTGCGCGCGTCAGCCGGGTGACGGGATGGCCACACAAGAGCTGCCCGCCCTTCTGCTTGAAGCCCCGCAGGTAGCCCTGATGCAGACCCGCGACATCAATATCCATCACGCCGGGCTCGTGGGCAGCAGTCGCCACACGCTCGGGCCGCAGAAGCGGCGCAAGCTCGAACGCGCGGCGGGCCGAGATCAGCATGACCGGGTGCTCGGGCGTGGAATGCGCCAACACGCGCTCAAGCCGGGCCTCTTCGCCCGGCCCTGCAACCGTGATTGCACCACGTGGTGTCAGAAGCGGATGTGCCGCAAAGCCTTCAGGCGGTTTGAAGAAGAACGGCTCGCTCGCCCGGTTGATCGCGCGCACGAGTCCATTGCCGTAATTTGGTGTGTAGAGTGCCGCCGAGCGGCCCGTGCTGTGATAGCCCGGCTGCGCTTCAGCCTCGACCATCAATACGGACAGACCCGTGGCGAGTTCGAATGCCGCTGAGGCCCCCGAGATGCCCGCTCCGATAACAACCACGTCTACTTGCATCAGTCAGCCGATCACATGGGCGTGGAGGGAGGCGGCAGCGGCCCGTCTGTCACAATGCCGCTGACTTAGGACGGCCAGTCAAGCACCAGCTTGCCCTCAATGCAAGAAAACATAAATCATTTGACTCAATGCAAGTTTTATTTCTTTCATGTGACGGTTGCTGGAGCAAGAGCACATGCACGGTTCGGTTCGCGAACGTCTGTCGGAAAGCCTCGCGAGTGCTTCGCGGGCGGACCGCGCCATCGCGAGCTTCATGCTGGCGCAGATTGGCGTGCTGCCGTTTGAGACGGCTGCGAGCATTGCCGAGAAGGTCTCAGTCAGCGAACCCACGGTGGGGCGTTTCTGCCGGACCATCGGCTACCAGAGTTTCAAGGACCTCAAGGACCATCTCAAGCAGGACATTGGCGACAAGCCCTGGCTCATCAGCGACCGCCTGTCCGATTTCCAGCGCCGGGCGCGCGACAGCGAGGACCATCTGGCCAAAAGCCTGCAAATGGAGATTGCCGGTCTGGTCTCTGTCTATGAGCTGGCGCGCACACCGGAGTGGACACGTGTGGTCAAGCGTCTCGCTGCCAGCCCGACTGTCTTTGCCGCAGGCTTCCAGACCGAGCGCGGCATGGCGCAGATCTTCGTCAACCAGCTGCAATACCTGCGCGACAGGGTGCAGTTGCTGGACATCGCTTCGGGCAATTTCGCCGAAATGCTGACAGCGCCGGCCGGGCAATCGACACTCGTGATTTTTGAAGCACGGCGCTATTCCAGGCTCGCCATGGTGCTGGCGCGGGAAGCGCAGAAGGCTGGCATCCCGACCACGCTGATTACCGATGCCTTCTGCGACTGGGGCCGCGAACTGGCCGACGAGATGTTCGTCGTTCCGACCGAGTTCAACCTGTTCTGGGATTCGACCGCCCAGATGGCGAGCCTGGCCAATTTACTCGTCAACGGCGTGTTCCTGGAGCTTGGCCCAACGGTCGAGGCCCGGATGAACGAGATCGCCCGCCTGCACAGCCTCTTCACCGGAAATGTCGGCGATGCCGGCGGCCCTGCATCCGGAGACGCCTGAACCACCCGTTTCCGTCACGCACAAGAACAAGGAATATGACCATGCGCATCACGGCCAAAGCACTGCTCCTGACCAGCTCGACATTCCTGTCGGCCACGCTCCTCTCCGGCGCCTTGCTGGCGCAGGATGCCACTTTTGTCATGCCGGCGCGCGATGTTGGCGCGCCCAGCTACAATCCGATCAAG
The DNA here is from genome assembly GCA_031373605.1 of Allobosea sp. Classification (GTDB taxonomy): domain Bacteria; phylum Pseudomonadota; class Alphaproteobacteria; order Rhizobiales; family Beijerinckiaceae; genus Allobosea. The sequence goes on from JANMMX010000049.1 coordinate 2,298, forward strand.
GGCACGCGCCTCAACGCTGCCACCACGCTGATCTATGATCGCATGGTCATTCAGGATGCAGACCAGAGCTTCCACGGCCAGCTCGCCAGCTCGTGGGAAACCACGGCTGACGGCATGAGCTGGACCTTCAAACTGCGTCCAAACGTCAAGTTCCACGACGGCGAGCCCTTCAATGCCGAAACCATTGTCTGGTGGGTGCCGAAGTTCAAGGGCACAGAGAATGCCTTCATGACTGATGCCATCGACAAGGTGGAGGTGATCGATCCGCTCACCGTCAAGTTCGTGATGAAGAACCCTGATCCGAACATGCTGTTCAACATGGCATCCAGCTTCATGGGCGTGCCGTCACCAAAGTCATTCGATGCCCTTGGTGACAAGTTCGGCGTGACCGGGGCTGTCGGCTCCGGCCCGTTCAAGCTGGAGAGCTTCGTCGTCGGCCAGCAGACCGTGCTGGTGCGCAATGATGGTTACAACTCGGCCTCGAAGCTTTCGGTCAATCAGGGCCCGGCCAAGCTGAAGAAGATCACGCTGCGCGAGATTGCCGAGGACTCCACAGCCTTCCTCGAATTGAAGACCGGTGGCGTCGACATGCTGCTGAGCGTGCCCACCGATTTCCTGCCGCGTCTTTCAGCCGAGAAAGGCACCAAGGTCGTCACCCTGCCCGGCACCGAAGTCTACTACATGCCGATGAACACCTCGGTCGCTCCCTTCGACGACATCAAGGTGCGCGAGGCCACCGCCTTCGCCATCAACCAGAAAGAAATTCTGGCCAGCCTCTTCGGCGGTGTCGGGGCCGAGGCCAACACCTTCCTCATCAGCGGCCTGGCGGAAGCCAAGGTCGATCCCAAGCTGATGATCTCCTATGATCCGGCGCGCTCCAAGAAGGTCCTGGACGAGGCTGGCTGGGTGATGGGCTCTGACGGCGTGCGCGCCAAGGGCGGCACCAAGCTGCAGGTCAAGCTCTGGACGCAGAACGGCACGGAGTTCAAGCGCATCACCGAAGTGGTTCAGGCGCAGCTCAAGGCCGTCGGCATCGGAGCTGACATCACCATCTTCGATGCAGCCACCATCACCGCGCAATATCGCAAGAAGACCGAGCACCAGCTCGCCGTCCGGGTCTATTCCTGGGCGAACGCCGACATTCTCGACTGGTTTTTTGCCGGCAAACGGGCGGGCCACCCCAACCACGCCATGTGGGTCAACCCTGTCTCGGACGCGCTGAACGAGACGGCGATGAAGGGCTCGCGCACCTGGGATGAGCGGGTCGTAAACTTCCGCGCCTACCATGAGAACCTGCTGTCGCAGTTCGTCTTCGCGCCGATCTACCAGCCGGTGCAGAACTTCGCCTACTCGGAAGCCCGCATCAGCATGCCCGCCACTGTGCGCGGCACACGTCTGCAGAGCCAGACCGTCGTCGACATCGAGAAGAAGTGAGGTCGCTGCGATCTGACATGTGATGATCTGAACCCCGAGGCACCGGAATGCTCAACTTCCTGCTCAAACGACTGGTGTTGCTCATTCCGGTGTTTCTGGTGGTCTCGATCATCATCTTCATGATTATCCACCTGGTTCCGGGTGATCCGATCGACAGCATTGTCCAGATCGGGTCAACCCCGGAACAGAAGGCAGAACTCACCGCCAAGTATGGGCTCGATAAGCCGCTCGTTATCCAATACGTTATCTGGTTCGGCAAGATGATGACGGGCGATCTGGGCGAGGCGATCATCCTGCGCCAGCCAGTCTCGTCACTGATCGCGCAGAACCTGCCGCACAGCCTCATTCTGGGAACGTTGGCGCTGGTGTTCTCCACCATTGTCGGCATCGCCACAGGCGCGATTGCCGCCATCTGCAAGGACAGCTGGATCGACCGCACCGTGATGGGGCTCATCCTGCTGGGCTCGACTGTGCCGAGCTTCTGGCTGGGCCTGCTGATGATCCTGCTCTTCGCGGTGCAGCTTGGCTGGTTCCCCGTCTCGGGCGCGCGCAGCTGGAGCGCGCTGGTGCTGCCGGTGCTGACCATCGGGCTGGGTGGCGTGGCACTTGTGGCGCGTGTCACCCGCGTCGCAATGATGGACATTTCGCGGCGTGATTTCGTGATGATGCTGCATGCCAAGGGCGTCCCGGCCTGGCGCATCAACCTTCAGCACATCCTGCGCCACGCGATGCTGCCCGTCGTCACCATCCTGAGCCTGCGCATCGGCTGGATTCTCGGCGGTGCGGTCACCATCGAATACGTCTTCGCGCGGCCGGGCCTTGGCTCCTTGCTCATCACCTCGTTGAACCAGCGTGACTATCCCGTGGTGCAGGGCTGCCTGCTGATGCTCGCCATCGCAGTCATGCTCGGCACCCTGCTCGGCGATGTCGTGCAGGCGGCAATGGACCCACGTGTCCGCGAAAGGACAAGCTGATGGCTGCCTCAACCACCGTGCGCACCATTCTCCTGTCCCCGCGCGGTGGCCTTTCTGCCATCGTGCTCGCCATCGTCATCATCTGCGCGCTGTTTGCGCCGCTGATCGCGCCCTATGCCTACGACATCCAGAGCCTGCGCAACGCCAACCTTGACCCATCCTGGAAGAACTGGATGGGGACAGATGAGTTCGGCCGCGATCTGCTCTCGCGCATCATCTACGGCGCACGCACCTCGCTCTCGGTCGCCATCACCGCAATCAGCATCTCGGTTGCAGCCGGCATGACACTTGGCGCGATGGCGGCCTATTTTGGCGGCACCTTCGACAGGATTGTGACAGCGGCTGTCGACCTGACCTGGTCCTTCCCCGAAATCCTTATCGCGCTCATTCTCATCGCGATCATGGGGCCCGGCCTCAACTCGACCATGATCGCCATCTCGATTGCCTATCTGGCACAGTTCACGCGGCTGACGCGCGCGCAGATCATGGCGCTGAAGAACGAGACCTATATCGAGGCCACGCGCAATCTTGGCGCAGGCCACACCCACATCATCTTCAGGCACCTTCTGCCCAATGCGCTGACGCCGGTGATTGTTGCCGGCATGCTCGCCACCGGCGACGCCATCATTCTGGAAGCCACGCTCGGCTTCTTCGGACTTGGCGCGCAGCCGCCGACGCCCAGCTGGGGCGCCATGATGTCGAGCGGCACGGCGCAGATCTTCATTGCGCCCTGGATCATCATCTTTCCGGGTCTGGCCATCGCCATCACCGTGATCGCCATCAACCTGTTCGGGGATGCGGTGATCGAGGCGCTCGACATCCGCAACCGGCTGAGGGATTCCTGAAGATGGCGCTGCTCACCGTCAGCAATCTCTCCGTCTCCATCGGTCGCCTTAAGCCGCTCGACGGCATTTCCTTCGAGATCGGCAAGGGAGAAATCGTCGGCGTCGTTGGCGAATCCGGTTCCGGCAAGTCGCTCACCGCCATGAGCGTCATGGGCCTGCTGCCGCTGATCGGCGGCAAGATCAGTGCGGGCACGATCAGCTTCGATGGCATCGCGCTGACCGGTCTGGCAGAGCCTGCCTATCGCGCGCTGCGCGGACGGCGCATCGCGCTCATCAGCCAGAATCCGATGACCTCGCTCGATCCGATCATCCGCATCGGCGCGCAGATCGATCAGGTCTCCATGCTGCATCTTGGTCTTGCCGAGAGCGCCGCCAAGGCCCGCAGCATCGAGCTGATGCAGCAGCTGCGCATTCCCGATGCAGCAACGATTTACGACAACTATCCCCACCAGCTTTCCGGCGGCATGAAGCAGCGCATCGTCATCGCCATGGCTCTGGCGGCGGACCCGGACCTCATCATCGCCGATGAGCCGACAACGGCGCTGGACGTGACCATTCAGGCGCAGATCATCCAGATCATGGTCGAGCTGGTGCGCGACCGTTGCCTGTCGCTCATGCTCATCACCCATGACATGGGTGTGGTGGCGCAGGCCTGCGACAGGGTCGTGGTGCTCTATGCCGGCCGCGTCGCCGAGAGCAACAGCATCGATGCCATTTTCGCCGAACCGCGCCATCCCTACACGCGCGAGCTGATCCGCTGCATTCCGCGTCATGGCCAGATACCTGGCAGCCTGACCGGCATTCCGGGCGCGGTGCCAAGTGTACTGGACTATCCCTCCGGCTGCCGCTTCCATCCGCGCTGCGCGCAGGCATTTGAGCTCTGCAGCCACAACGTTCCGGTGCTGGAACAGAAGGGGTCAGGCCTTGCCGCCTGTCACCTCAGCGAGGTCGTCCATGCCTGATCTGCTATCCGACAACCTCGTCACCATTCGCGGGCTGACGCGGGAATATTCCAGCAGCAGCGGGCTGTTCGGGCCAAAGCGCAGCATGCGCGCTGTCAACGATGTGTCGCTGGATGTGCCGCGTGGCAAGGTCACGGGTGTGGTGGGCGAATCCGGCTGCGGCAAGTCCACGCTGGCGCGCCTCGTGCTGCGCCTGATCGATGCGACTGCTGGCACTGTCAGCGTCAATGGCGTTGATCTCGGCAGCCTCTCGACATCTGACCTGCGCAAGCTGCGCCGCAACATGCAGATGGTCTTTCAGGATCCATACTCAGCGATTGATCCGCGCTACAGCATTCGCGCGGCGCTGCTGGAGCCCTTCAAGGTGCAGGGCGTGCCGCTGACCAACTCTGAGGCCAAGACGACCATCGAGGAGCTGATCGCCAAGGTGGGCCTGAGCCCGCGCATGGCCGACAGCTATCCCCATCAGCTCTCCGGCGGGCAGAAGCAGCGGGTCGGCATTGCCCGCGCCCTGGCGCTGAAGCCATCCTTTCTGGTGCTGGACGAGCCTACCGCCTCGCTGGATGTCTCGATCCAGGCGCAGATCATCGGCTTGCTGGAAGCGCTGAAGCAGGAGCTGGGGCTCACCTACCTGTTCATCTCCCATGATCTCAGCCTCGTGCGCTATTTCTGCGACCGGATCGTGGTGATGTATCTCGGCCGCGTCGTCGAAATCCTGCCCAATGCGCGGGCCGAGCCGCGCCATCACTATGCCCGCGCCCTGATGGACAGCCATTTCGAGCCGGAGCCGAAGCGCCGCAAGGTGGTGACGCGGCTGGCAGGCGAAATTCCCAGCCCGTTCAACCTGCCACCCGGCTGCGCCTTCGCCGAGCGCTGTCCGGCAGCGAGCAATCAATGCCGCACAGAACGCCCCCTGCTGTCGACCGGCGTGGACGGCCATCAGGTCGCCTGTCACCATCCTGCTGGATAGACCATGAGATTTACCGTCCTCACCGCCGAGTTCAGCCACGAGTCCAACACGTTCAGCATCGTGCC
>JANMMX010000429.1:0-1540 GCA_031373605.1 Allobosea sp.
TGGAGCCGGCCCCGGTCGAGGCGAAGGGGAGGGGCTGATAACAGCGGTGCGCGCGAGACGCAGGTGGAGACGCTACGGGACCGCCATCTCGAACCGAATGCAGTAGTGGTCGATCTGGCGTGGAACCTTGTAACCCGCACGCGCAAAATGGGAGCTCTGTCCTGAAGGCGCGACCAGTTGGCCTCTCCCCGAGGTCCAGCCTGCCGCATAGGGCTGGCCTTGCGCATAAAGCAGGGCTCCCCCGGACGCCGTGGGTTCCGCGTGAAGTGTGATCCTGACTGTATCGGGGCCGACAATCTCGGTGCTGTGGATGGCCGTGTCGGTTTTGGCATCCTTGTAGGTAAAGCCGTAGTTGGGCGAGGGCGCGATCCAGTCTTCGTCCCAACGCAGGGCACCACTGCCCCTGGGACGGGTGAATGTCACTGTCAGCACACGGCCATCACGGGTGATGGCGGCAGGATGCAGCGGCACGAACCTCTCCTGCCGCACGGCCACCTGATCGTGAACCAGGGCCAGCATCTCGCCAAGCATCATGCGCCCTTCGGCATTCTGATGGATTAAATCTGCCAAAGGGAAAGGATACATCGGCCCCACCAGCGTCACCTCATCAGGCATGGCCTGCGCCACGGACCATTGCGCCAGCTCGACCCCGCTGGGTGCGAAACCCGCAGTGTCGGGCATGATGACCTGCGGGATGAACAGAACGGGCGCGCGCGCCTGGCTGGCGGCCGCCTGAAGGGAGGAAGGCAAGCTTTCGGCAAGGCCGCGCAGCATCTGCGCATAGGGCGCATGCCCCACTGGGCCGGACTCACCCTGGATCAGTACCACGGCACTTATTCTTGACTCGAGGCCTTTACCTGCCACAGCCACCTTCTGCGCTGCAGCGGCATTGTGCAGGTTTTGCCAGGCCAATGTGCCTGCCAGAAATGTCGGGAGCTGCTGGCTGCCCACCCATGTCGTTTGAAGGAAGAACCGGCGCTCCGGCCAGCGCGCGGCGAGAGAATGCCCCATCGCGGTGGCCGGAAAAGGCGCATAGCGGGGGTGGTCGCGCAATGGCGCGGTGCCACGCAGCGCATCGGATCCAACGAGCCTCGTGCTGTAGACCTGCGACGTTGTCGCAAACGTGAGCAGACGGCCGGGAAAGGCTGGCGCCAGCAGCAGCGCCGGCCCTGTGCCCCCCGCCCCGGCATTCGACTGGCCGTAGAACAGGATCGTGTCCGCGTGGGACGGACCACCAACAGAATCACCTGGGGCAAGCGCTGGCTGCGCAGCGGAATCGAGCGGCACGGCGGCGACGGCCAGAAGGAGCGCCAAGCAAAAACGGCGCGCCAGTATTCTCATCACGATGATGGTCCTTTGGTGGCCTTCGCCAAGGCGGAAAGGCGGGCTGACACAGCACCCGCTGCTGCGCCCAGACTGTACTGGCGCTCGACACGGGCGCGGGCGCGGGCGCGCCTTTCGCCATCGTTCAGGAGGTTCTCACGTGCCAGCCTGAGTTGGCGGGCAGCGTCAGCAACAGATGGCTCTGCCCATTGGCTGC
>JANMMX010000432.1:0-9180 GCA_031373605.1 Allobosea sp.
TGGGCGCAATCATGCCGGATCAGCTCCAGCGCGCGCGGGTCTTCGCGGTTGATGAGTTCGAGCCGGGCATCCGCTGTGATCGGTGATGAGAGATCGACCACCTCGCCATCCAGCGCCATGGCGACCGTGCGCTTGAGCAGAGAGGGCGAGATGCCGCCGGCAATGTCGCGGCCGGTGGTGCCGGCGGGATAGGCGCGCACTGCGCCATCAGGAAAGGTCAAGGAAACGCTTGCAGTCATGGCAGGCTCGCTTTCTCACTCGGGGGAACAATCCCCGTAAGATGATCGGAAGGCTCGGAAACGCTGGACTGGACACTCAAACTGACGTTTGCCGCCAGATGAGCGCCTTGTTGCGGCTGCCTTTGCCTGCTCAGAAGACCTTGCGCGGCAGCGCGAAACAGAACACCCTTGCACGAGATAGCCGACGCGCCGGAGCCAAACAAGCACGATGATCGGTGACATCTCCCGCAGATTGCGCAACGCTTTTGCCGCTCTGGGCCTTTTGGCGGTCACTGGCTTGCCCGGCCCAACGCCTGCACAAGCTGCGGATGACAAGCCGATGACGTTCACGTTGGGGCGGCTGGAAGGCAGCCCCGATTGCGGTGTGCCCTGCGCACAGTTCATCGTGGCCGAAGGCCATATCGAGCAGTTTTCAAGCTTCAGTTATCTGATCGCCCACAAGCGCGCAGGCGACCGCAACCTGCCAGTGCTGCTGAGTTCGCCGGGTGGGTACATCATGGGTGCCGACCGGCTGGCCCGCGTCTGGCGCAAGCTTGATGTGACGGCAATCGTGGCTGGCGCCACTCAGGTGTGTGAAACGCGCGCCAGAGGCAGAACCGCGCGCTCCGGCACCTGCAGCAAGGACCCCGAACTGTCTGCCGTGCTGGTTTTCAAGCTCGATGGTGCCAACTCCAAATGCGCCTCGGCCTGCACTCTGGCTGTGGCTGGCGCAACCAAACGCATCGCCATTGAAACAGCGCGCATCGGCCTGCATCGCAGCTTCGTGGACCCCAAAGCAGATTTTGCCCAACTTGCAGAACGGCTTGGCACGACCAACGAACAGGTGGTCGAGCAGGTCGAGAAAACCTTCCGGCAGGCGCTGGAGCAACTCGGCATTGATCCTGAACTGGCCCTGCGCGCGGGACGCACACCTGCCAACGACATGGAGTGGATCACGCCCGAAGAGGCCCGCCGTTACGAACTCTTCAATGCACGCACAGATGATGCCTCGCTTCAGGAGGGCCTGCGTGCCGCGCTTGTGCGCCGCCGGAGATAGCGGTCTGGCTTTGCGATCCGATTGCACCCAATACATCGCCAGTTTCGGGCGCGATCAAGCAATCAAAAAACGACACCGTGAAAAAGACGTGAAACCTGTTGCCTTCCTGTAAATGCGGGATCAAGTTCCCTAGCGGCATCGCTTTAGTACCCAGTCGCCAGGAGTGATGTCTGGTTTCGTGTTGTGTCGATTTGGGGGCTTGCCATGACTTTCAGGGTGTTGATTGCGGTTTTCAAAACGACCTGGGATGATCACACAGCACGGCTTTCGCGATGGGCGTTGAAGGTCAGGGAATTCCACTACTTCCAGCTGGCGCGCGACTACTTTTACATCTTGTCTGTTTGCCGGATCAGTGTCGCAAGTCTGCTGATTGGCGCGTTCCTGCTCTCGGTGCCACAAGCGCGGGATCTCTTCATCGACGTCTCCTATCTGCCATCGAACAGAGAGCCAAGGCTGCTGGCATTGGCACCCGAGTTCATCAAGTTCCAATCGCTGATCGTGCTGGGCTGGGCGCTGCCTGTTTTCTTTGCTGCCCGCTGGAGCCTGCGCAACGAAGACTGGCAAAGCTACTTTGACGACACCGGCAATTTCCTTGACCTGCCCCACGAGGTGATACGCCGCCGCCAGTTGCACGCAGCCGTGATCTGGGTGCCACGGCTCATGGCTTTCATCTGTTTTATGCTGGTCTTGAACGGGCTCAGTCGCGCTGGTGAGAACCTGTTTGATCCCGTCAGCAATGACAGCAGCGCCTTGGCAACCAAGCATCTCCAGTGGCTCATCTACTCGACGCTGATCACAGCTGGATTGTTCTTCTGGCTCATGCTGCGCGGGCGCGCCATCACCAATTGGCTCTTCCCCAACACGGTCCTGCCGCTCCCGGCGTTGCCGGTGGCAATCGACGAGAAAAACCCAGCCAGAACGCGTGATGAAATCGCGGAGTTTTTTGTGCCAACGCCGACCGCAAACCTGGTTGGCGTAGAAAGCATGCACATGCGCAACCTCATGCGCCACTTTAACCTGTTGAGGGACAGATGGCCGTACCAGCAGGAAATCGACCGGCGCTCGCGGAAAATCAACTTTCTGGAATCGACGTATTTCTGGATCCTTCTCCCTTTGGTGATCGGCATCGCGCTCGCCATCAGCTATCTGCCAACTTTCCAACGCATGTACCTCGTGCCTCTGGTGCTGGGGCTCTGGATTCCGGTTTTCTACTTCCTCTCGCGCGTATCGCAGGTCACCCGGTTTCCGGTCATTTTCACATGTTTTGGCCTGCTGCTTCTTGCCAAGGCGCTGATCGGCGACAACCATGAGGTTGCGTTCCGCACATTCGAGAAAAAGCTCGTGGAATGGAATGACATCGATGCGCTGAGCCGGGGCCATGCGGCAGGTGCGAAACAGAAAGCCGATGCCGAGCTGAAAATTGCGAACGATGCATTGAAGGCGCTGGCAACACCGATTGCCGGAGTGGCAGGGAGTGACCCCCAGCCGCCCCGGCAAGCAGCTTCACATGCAGGAGATGCGAAAGCGGCGCTGGCAGTTGCCCAAAAAATGGTGGTCGAAGCAGAACGTGCGAGCGCTCAGGCTCCGGCGCCGCACGCACTTGCCGCAAACACGAATTTTCCCACGGCGCCTCAGCTCTCCCTCGAAGACGCGGTTACCCTCTGGCGCAAGGCGCAGCGTAGGCCGAATGAGAAGGACGGGTTCTGCTGGATTGACCATCGCGAGGTGACAGGAACCACCAATCAGGTGAAGGCCGACGGCACACGGCTTGTGCCCTGCCCTCAGTCTGTCGCCAGAACCATTGAAGATACGAACGCCCCATACCCGCCGTCCGGGCTGGAAAATTGCCTCGTGGCGCATGCGTCGTCAGGCACTTTCAAAAAGTCGCATCTCAAGCCCTGCAGCTTTGCGATTGAAGCCGTGATGCGCGCCTCGAGGCAACGGCGCCCGACCAATGCAAATCTGGACGACGTGAATGACCAGACCGCGACAGGCCCGACCGGCAAATGCTGGCTTGTCGACAGCAACGACCCGGAGGCCGACAAAGCCAATCTGGCAGCCTGTCCGCCACCGATCATCGTCGCGGCTGCCGGCGGCGCCAGTCGCGCAGCTTTCATGACTGTGTCGGTGCTGGGCCATATGCTGGATGCAACCTGCCCTGACTGGCACAGCGATGCCAATCCGATCAAACGCGAAAACCGCTTCTGCACGCAGCGCCCCATTTTTGCTGATAGGCTGTTTGCCATTTCAGGCGTTTCGGGCGGCTCGCTCGGTGCTTCGGTTTATGCGGCCGCCTGGGCCCGCGCGACGAACGCGACCCATGGCCAGTACCGGCATCCTTGCGCCGAGATTGGTCAGGGCACCCCGGTCAGCCTGTGGTTTCGCTCGCGCGCCCCGGAAAACTGGCGTGAGTGCCTGCAACTGATGACCGTCGGAGATTTTCTCTCGCCGGTGACTGTGGGAATGGCGTTCCGGGATTTTTTCTCGTTCCTGCAGGGCCCCTATCGCGACAGGGCCTCGCTGCTGGAAAATGCCTGGGCCGACACTTTTTCAAGCGCGATTGGCAACCTTGAATCGGGGCCGCTGTTCACCGATCCGTTCAGCGCCTTTCTGCCATCGCTTGATTCCTGCAAGTCCCCCGCCCTGCCCGATTGCGCGGATCGCCCGGTCTGGCGGCCGCTGCTGTTGCTCAACGGCACCTCTGCCACAACGGGCCGGCGCATCATCACATCCCATCTGAAGCCGGTCTATTCTGATCCGCCTCCGCCGCTTCCGCCTGAGATGGCACGTGCCCAAGCATACACGCGACTGGTCGCCGGACCCACGCAGCGCTTCCATGAAACACCGTCAACGCGGCGGCTGTTTCCGGATGCCTACGATCTTTACGACATGGTCTCGGTCGCCTTTCAGCGCCGTGCCAGAGCGGGAGATGACGGGCTTGAAGGCAAGGACAGCTGCCGCGAGCTGAACCCCGGCGTCACCATGCCCCCCATCAGCGGCGAGATCTGGGATGTGAGCCTCGCGACCGCGACGAGCAACAGCGCCCGCTTCCCGATTGTCTCTCCGGCTGGCACCATTTCCTGCCGCAGTACGGGATTTGGTTATTTCTCAAGCCCCAGCGACACAATCGACCGCATCATCGATGGCGGCTATTTCGAGAATTTCGGCGCAACCACCTCACTCGATCTGGCGGTTGCGCTCCAGAAGAAAGGCCTCAGGCCCGTTGTCCTGCTGATCACCAACGAGCCCATGTCGGAGCGGGATGCCAGCGTGCTCGTGCGCGGCCACGATCGCGCGCCTGGCATTCCCGATGCAGCCGATACAGTGACTGCGCCCTGGTTGACCACCACATTCAGCGGCCTTGCCGAGACACGAAATGCGCGTGGCACCGATCAGGTGACCAAGCTGCTGTCCGTGGTCAACCCTGACCGCAAGAGCGCTGGCCTCTGGCACATCGGGCTCTATCGGGAAGACATGGCCGGCGGAAGCGCCAAAAGCGTCTCGATGAGCTGGTGGTTGTCCAAACCGGTGCAGGAATACATCGACGACCAGTTGCCGCTGGCCATTGGCATCGAGCCACGGGAGGCCATCCGCCCCCATCGGGGCCGGTCGCGCAATGCGCAGCAACTGAGGGATCTCTGCACCGACCTGATGCAGGCCATTCCATGCCGGGCCATCATGTCGGACACGACCGCTCCCGATCTTCCGCTTTTTGGACGCCAGTTACCCTGACGGAGGCGCGCCCCCATTCACCCCGCGCCAGCGCCCGTAGCGCCAGGGCCTGAACCAGCGCGCATCGGGCGGCGGTTCTTCGCAGACGAGGTCGATGCCATTGGTGCCATAGCCGTTGCAGCGGCAGATGCGGGCCACGCCGATCCAGCCGCCGCGCCAGAGGCCAAAGCGCTGGATGGCTTCGTCAGTGTAATCCGAACAGCTGGGCCAGTGGCGGCACTGGCGCCCCACCAGCATGGACAGGCTCAGCTGGTAGCCACGAATGAGAACATGGGCGCCCTTACGCGGCGCCAGCGCAAAAAGGCGTGACAAACTGGCATTTGCCGCGCTTTCCTCTTCGCCGTTCCGTCTGGGGAGACGTTCCATGATTCGACTGCCTGCAACTGCTTCAACGTCACGCGGCTTTCTCTATGCCGCATCGGCGCTGTGCTTGTCAGCCTGCCTTTGGGCAGGCGCAGCTGAGGCGCGCGAGCGGCGCGACGTGCTGCTCTGGCTACAGCCCAATGCAATCGATTTTGCCAAGGAGCTGGGCAACCCGCCAGCTGCCGGATCGCCTGCGCAAAAGGTTGATCTTGAAGCTGTTGTTGCTGCCACCAGGGCACGCACGCCCGCCCGCGAGGCAGAAGCGAAGGAGGATGGCCGCCAGACGCTGGTGCGTTTCCTCGAAGGCATGGAGTTCGACATCTCGAAAAAGCAGACCTCGGAGGCGCGCGCCCTGTTCAAGCAGGCGAATGCCGAACTTGAGACCATGGTCCATGTTTTCAAGCTGCAATCGGAGCGCCGCCGTCCCTATCTTGCCGAAAAGAAGCTGGTGAAGCCTTGCCCCGGCAACATGCCGCGCACCTCGTCATTTCCCTCGACGCACGCGGCCACCGGTACATTGTTTGCCGCCCTGCTGACCGAAGCTGCGCCGGAGCTGAAGGCGAAGAATGAGGCGCGTGCCCTCGGCTATGGCGAGAGCCGCATGGTCTGTGGCCTGCACTATCCGACCGACACGCAGGCAGGCGCCAAGGCAGGCGAGCTGGTGGCCAGGGCGCTGTTGGCCAACAAGGCTTTCAAAACGCGCTTTGACGAGACCCGCAAGGAAATCCGCAGCGCGCTCGGGCTTTGAGGCCTCAGGGCAGCAGCACTTTCACCAGAATGGCCAGCGCGGTGAAAATGAGCGCGAAGTTGGTCAGCATCATGCCGACCACGCGCCCCGAGCTCTTGCCGGCGCTGCCCGCCAGGCCAATGGCATGTGCCGTGCGCCCGGCAAGCAGCAGCAGGCCACACAGGTGCACCAGCAGCACTGGCAGGCCAAGCGCCGCCATGCTGACAAGGCCCACCAGCACGAAAGGCACATTCTCGGCATAGTTGGCATGAACCCGGATACGCAGGGCCAGCGTGCGGTCATTGCCATCGCCGATGCCGATCAGCTTGCTCCGGCGCATCACGATGACGCGGGCTTGCAGGATGAGAAGGCCCAGCATCGAAAGGGCGACATAAAAACCAGCGGCGGCCAATGGCTGAGAAAGTACAGGGATCATTCAGCGGCCTCCAGCCGGGTTCTGCGCGCAGCCTCGATCTGGCTGACGGCGTCGACAACAGCGTCGAACACCAGCAAGGTCGAGGCATGCCGTGCCTTGTAGTCGCGCACTGGCAGCAGAACTTCAAGATCGGCCCATTTGCCGGTCGGTGCAGGACCATTGTCTTTCAGCATGGCGCGCACCTGCTCACGCACAGCGCGCAGCTCAGCCGATGTCGAACCGACAACATGCGCGCCCATCACCGAGCAGGAGGCCTGGCCCAAAGCGCAGGCCTTCACATCCTGCCCGAAGGCGCTGACCACATCGCCATCCATGCCCAGATCGATCGTCACGGTCGAGCCGCAGAGCCGCGAATGCGCCTTGGCCGTCGCATCGGGGGCGACCAGCCGCTCCAGATGCGGAATGTTGGCCGCCAGATGGAGAATGCGCTTGTTGTAGACGTCATCGAGCATCAGGGCCTCTCACACGCCTTTCGGAGCAGACATCAGACATACATAATACTTTTCAGAGCAAAGCGGGAGGGCCCTGAGCGTCGCATATCCCGCCTTGGCGATGCCGCGATGCTGTGACGGCTGTCAGCGCGCTACCGAGACCAAATGCCGCGCCGTTGGTCCATTCTCCGACCGGGCGCGTAACTCTGCAGCACAACATGAGAGGCTCCACATGAACGAAGTGGTTAAGTCCTTGTCCGTCGAGCGGGTTCTGGGCCCGTCTGCCGACAAGTTTTCGCATCAGAATGTCAGCCGCGAGGAAGCGGAGGCCGCTGTCCGGACATTGCTGATGTGGGCGGGGGACGACCCCGCGCGTGAGGGCCTGCAGGACACGCCACGCCGTGTCGCCAAGGCCTATCGCGAGCTTTTCAAGGGCTATGACGAGGACGCCGAAGACATTCTGGACCGCGTGTTCGAGGAGGTCGAAGGCTACAACGACATGGTGCTGGTGCGCGACATTCCCTTTGCATCGCATTGCGAGCACCACATGGTGCCTTTCGTCGGCAAGGCGCATATCGGTTATTACCCGGCCAAGGGCGTCGTTGGCCTGTCCAAGCTGGCCCGGGTTGTCGATGTCTATGCCCGCCGCTTGCAGACGCAGGAAACAATGACCGCGCAGATCGCGCGGGTGATCGACAAGGTTCTGAAGCCGCGCGGCGTCGCGGTGCTGGTCGAGGCCGAGCACATGTGCATGTCGATGCGCGGTGTGCAGAAGCAGGGCTCATCGACATTGACCACGCAATATACCGGTCTGTTCAGCGATCCGGCAGACCAGGTCAAGTTCTTCACGATGGTGAAATCGAGCAGGCTCTGAGGCCTGACACAGACCCATTGGCGGGCAGCCCGGAAATTCGCTAGGAAAGGCGCGGCGCAAGTCGCGCCTTTTTATTGTGCCGCATGCTTTCGCCGGAGCCCCGCATTGTCCCGCTTTCCCGTTGCAGCCAGCAAGGCTGCCCTTGAAGAGGGGCAGGTTCTCGCTCCCAAATTCGACGCCAGCGGGCTCATCACCTGCGTGGCCACCGATGCCGCAACCGGCGATTTGCTGATGGTCGCGCATATGAATGCCGAAGCGCTGCAGCGCACGATCGAGACAGGCGAGGCCTGGTACTGGTCGCGCTCGCGCCAGGCGCTCTGGCACAAGGGCGACACGTCGGGCCAGATCCAGAGCGTGATCGAGATGCGCATCGATTGCGATCAGGATGCGATCTGGCTGAAAGTTGCGGTCGCTGGCGATGGCGGCTGCTGCCACACCGGGCGCCGCTCCTGCTTCTATCGCATCCAGAAAACCGGCGAAGGCGACGTCTTGTTGACACCTTTGCGACAGGCGGATTGAGAACTGGCGCACCCGCGCGATCTGCCGCAAACTTCCCGAGCCCCTTGCCCGTATTGGACGCCCTGCCCATGCCGACCGACATCGAGATTGCCCGTGAAGCGAAGCTGCTGCCCATCAGCACCATTGCCGGAAAGGCCGACATTCCCGATGCGGCGCTGCACCCCTACGGCAAGTTCATTGCCAAGGTCGACACCAGCGCCATTCCCGACCTCGCAGCGCGACCCGATGGCAAGCTGATCCTCGTCACCGCCATCAACCCAACGCCAGCCGGCGAAGGCAAGACGACCACGACAGTAGGTCTCGGCGATGGGCTCAACCGCATAGGCCGCTGCACCATGATCGCGCTGCGCGAGCCTTCGCTTGGCCCCTGCTTTGGCGTGAAGGGTGGTGCGGCGGGCGGCGGTCATGCGCAGATCGTGCCGATGGAGCAGATCAACCTGCATTTCACCGGCGTCTTCCATGCCATCACCAGCGCGCACAACCTGCTGGCGGCGATGATCGACAACCACATCCACTGGGGCAATGAGCTGGCGTTCGACACGCGCCGCGTCGTCTGGCGGCGCGTAATGGACATGAATGACCGAGCGCTGCGCCAGATCAACTCCTCGCTGGGCGGCCCCTCCAACGGCTTCCCGCGGGAGGATGGGTTCGACATCACGGTGGCCTCCGAGGTGATGGCGATCTTCTGCCTTGCCACCGATATGGCCGATCTGGAGGCGCGGCTCGGGCGCATCATCGTCGGCTACACCCGCGAGAAAACGCCAATCCGCGCGATTGATCTGAAGGCACCAGGTGCCATGAGCGTGCTGCTCAAGGACGCGCT
>JANMMX010000111.1:0-8900 GCA_031373605.1 Allobosea sp.
GTCGAGACGGTGCTGGCAGGGCAGGTCTGGACACCGCCGGGCGTGGACATGTCAGCGGCCGAAGACAGTGAAACCACCGACATGGTGCGGCGCCTTTCGACGCTCACACCCCAGCAGGTGCGTGTGCTGATGATGCTGTCCAGCGGCTTGCTCAACAAGCAGATCGCCTATGAGCTTGGCGTCTCGGAAGCGACCGTGAAGGCGCATGTCTCCGCCATCCTGACGAAGCTGAATGTCGACAGCCGGACACAGGCCGTGATCGCCGCATCGCGCATAGCTGGTTCGGCCTGGGCAACCACCGGCGCTGGCGCCACGGCCTGACACCGATATGGACCGACATGGCTCGATCAGGCGGCGTCGAACAGCTGCCGGTTGAGGAAGCTGTCGATCCGGGCCAGCGCTGCTTCCGCCATCTCTGTTTCAAATCGCGTGAACACGTGCATGCCGCCGGGATAGACGGCGAGTTCGGACCTGTTTCCTGCCGCTTGCCAGCGCGCGCTCATGAACAGTGAATCATCCAGAAGTGGATCGCGCGTGCCAACCGTGAAGAGCGCAGGTGGGAGTCCAGTGAGGCCTGCATGGAGCGGGGAGATTGACCCGTCACGCAGGTTTTCGCCTGTCTGGCAGAGCCCGCCGACAAAGCGGCAGATGTCGCGCGTGTTGAGGATCAGCTTCTCGCTGCCCCAGTTGGCGGCACTTGGCGTAAGCGTCAGGTCATAGACTCCGGCTGTGAGATTGGCCGCGCTGAAGGGCGTGAGGCCGTGCTTGTCGCGCAGCCTCAGCAGCGTCACCACCGACAGATGCGCACCGGCTGATTCACCACCAATGGCGAGTTTGCTGACACCAAAGTGCTGCAGGCCTTCGCGCGCCAGCCAGAGGGCAGCCGCTTCGCAATCATCCGGGCCGGCAGGCCAGGGCGTTTCCGGCGCCAGCCTGTAGCCAACGGACACGCAGGTGAGGCCGCAATTCTCGGCCAGCCGTGTGAGATCATTGTCCTGCGCATCGCAGGCGCCAAAGGTCCAGCCGCCACCATGAATGTGGAGATAGACACCGCGCGGGCGGCGCGCCGGCACGACATGCAGCCGCAAGGGGCCGGCTGGGCCCGGGATCGTGATGTCCTCTGCGACCGGGCTCACCGGCACCAGCGGGAAGGCGCCCTGCCCCTTGAGCCTCGCTGCGCGCACGATGGCTGGCGGCACCGACCATTGATCTGGCAGGCTGGAAAGCTTGACGATGATGGCCGCATTCAGCGCCCGGTTTTCCGGGTCAGCACTGGCAGGATCAAAGACCGAAGGATCGACTGACATGATTTTTGCCTATGGATGCGGGTGGAGATCGGCGCAAATGGTGGACTTCGCAGCGCCGAGTTGCCAGAAAGCAGATCAGACGGCACCGCGTCCAGCGCTGTTCGTCAACCGGAGACGAGAATATGGCAAGCGGCGGTCTGGAACGGTTTTTGGGTGGCTCGGCCGGCAGCGTGCTGGTGCGGTTGCTGTTCGTTTCGCTGCTTGTCGGCGCAGCCATGGCGTTCCTTGGTCTCTCGCCACAGGCATTGCTCGATTCTGCCGTGCGCTTTGTCCGCTCGATCACCGATCTGGGGTTTGATGCCGTCTACAAGGTGGGCGGCTGGCTCCTGGCGGGCGCGCTGGTCGTGCTGCCGGTCTGGTTCATTTTGCGGCTTCTGAAAAGCCGCTGAACCGGCGACGGCATCAGCCCAATATAGGCGCATCATCGGCAATGGCCTGCGCATCGCGCCCGACAGCATCGCTGATGCTGGAGAGTCCATCAGCGGCGAGTTGCCGTGCCAGCCCGTCCTTGATCTCGCCAACGAGCCCCGGTCCCTTGTAGATCAGGGCGGTGTAAAGCTGGATCAGGCTGGCGCCTGCCCTGATCTTTGCGAATGCTGTTTCCGCTGATTCGACGCCGCCGACGCCGATGAGAGGGAACTGGGTGCCTGTGCGCAAAAATGTCTGCGCCAGCATCCGTGTGGAGGCTTCGAACAGCGGGCGGCCGGAGAGCCCGCCGGTTTCGGCTTTCGAAGCTGATTTCAGACTGTCTGGACGCGCCACTGTCGTGTTCGACACGATCATGCCATCGACCTCGCGCTTGCGGCAGACAGCGACGATCCCGTCCAGCTCGGGCAGGGTGAGGTCTGGCGCGATCTTCACCAGCATCGGCGTTTTGCGGCCTGCCCACCGGAGGGCATTGTTGCGTGCCTCCAGAGCAAGCGCCACCAGATCGTCCAGTGCAGCCTCCGCCTGCAGATCGCGCAGGCTGGGCGTGTTGGGCGATGAAATGTTGATCGTCAGGAAATCAGCGTGGGCGGCCAGCTTCTCAGTGAGCGTGGCATAATCCTGCGCGCGATCAGTGGAGTCCTTGTTGGCGCCAAGGTTGATCCCGACAATGCCGGTGCGCCCGGCCTTTCGGCGCGCCGCCAGCCGACTGGCGACCGCCTCCATGCCCTCGCTGTTGAGGCCATAACGGTTGATTACCGCGCCATCCTCGGTCAGCCGGAACACGCGCGGGCGGGCATTGCCGGGCTGCGGCAGGGGTGTGACGCCGCCTGCCTCGACAAAACCGAAACCAAGCCCCAGCGCGCCATCGAGCGCTTCGGCATGCTTGTCGAAGCCAGCAGCCAATCCGACCGGGTTGGGAAAGTCGAGCCCGAAAGCATGGATGGCCAGAGCCTGCGGATCACGCTTGGCGCGCAGGGGCGGCGCTGCTGCCAGCGCCGCAACCGTAAACCTGTGCGCTGTCTCGGCGTCCAGCGCATGAATGAGCGGACGTGCCAGCCCGAAGAGTTTGCCGATCACGCCATATCCTCCGGAAACACATGGCCGCCAGCTGCGCCAAGTGGAAGGGACATCACCCACCGCGCCTGTTGCACCGGAAGGGTGCCATAAAGATGCGGGAACAGGTCACCACCGCGCGAAGGTTCATAAACAAGCGCTTTGCCCAGCACCGCACCATCGACTGCGATCAGCAACAGATCAGCCTGCGATGCGAAATGCCTGGCCGCCGTCTCTCTCGCCTGTGCAGCAGTGGAAAAATGGATGTAGCCATCTGCCAGGTCGATGGGCGCGCCAGTAAATACGCCTGCTGCTTCTGCCTCGCGCCAAAGGGCTTCAGGACAAATCTTGTAGATCATTCCAGCGGTCATGATGGTTTCCGGGCTCCCGAGCACTGATGCAGCGACCCTGAATACGTCATTCCGGGGCCGCGCAGCGGAACCCGGAACCCATAGCCTCCGTATTGACCGGAGCCAAGCATCACGTGTCAGCCTGATCCTGCCAGAGCATTGTTTATATGTTCCGGGCCCATCGCATCCGCGATGTCCCGGAATGACGAGGGGTGCCAGGACCAAGCCAACAATCCGGTTGCGGCGATCCGAGATAGGGTATATTTCCTATCCTCTGCCTTGCATTGGCCTTGCTTGACCCCGACCGCCCACAAGGTGAGACCTGCACATGCTCTCCCACAACCAAATCTGGCTGGCGATCGACACGCTGGCGGAGAAATACCGGTTGACCGCCTCGGGCCTTGCCCGCAAGGCGGGGCTTGATGCCACGACGTTCAACCGCTCCAAGCGCATCGGGCCAGATGGCCGCGAGCGCTGGCCCTCGACCGAGTCGCTCTCGAAAATCCTGGTGGCGACGGGTGCCTCGCTGGACGAGTTCATGGGGCTGGTCAGCCGCCGCAACCCGCCGCCGCGCATGATCCCGTTGATCGGTTTCGCGCAGGCAGGCTCCGGCGGGTTCTTCGATGATGGCGGCTTTCCGGTCGGCACGGGCTGGGACGAAGTTGCCTTCCCGGATGGCCGCGACGAGAAGGCCTATGCGCTGGAGATTTCCGGCGATTCCATGCTGCCGCTTTACCGCGATGGCGACACAATCATCTGTTCGCCGACAGCCCCCATCCGCCGCGGTGACCGCGTGGTGGTGAAGACACTGGACGGTGAGGTGCTGGCCAAGCAGCTGAAGCGCCAGACGGTAAAAACCGTCGAACTGGCCTCGCTCAACCCCGCGCATGCCGACCGCGTGCTGAACATGGCCGACATCGCCTTCATCGCTCGCGTGATCTGGGCGAGCCAGTAACCAAGGTTTATCAGTAAGGCCGACCTGCCTCGCTTATTTGCCCTGACGGCTGGCCAGGAAAGCGGCATGCTCGGCCACCAGCGCGCCTGACAGGGCCTTCTCAATCAGGGCTTGCGTGTTGGCCAGACCATAGATCGCGGCAAACGAGCCAAAACGCGGCCCCTTGGGTTCACCCAGCAGGATCTCGTAGAGCGTGTTGAACCAGGTCAGCGCCACGCCGTAGCTGCCATCCTTCTGCACGGTGCGATAGGGATCGCGGCGGCCGATGTCGTAGACGGCATCCTGAATCTGGCCGGGATCGGTTGTGCCTTCGGCTGCCAGCTCGCCCAGACGCCTGGCAAGATCAGCCAGTGCCACAGCCTCTTCCGCCGTCGCCAGCCGATAGTGCTTCTCCGGCTTCACGAAATCGCGGAAATAGGCCAGCGCGTAGCCCACCAGTCCGTCGAGACGCGGATGCGTCTGAGGCGTCGCACCCGGCGCATAACGCTGCAGGAAGCCCCAGAGCACATCCTTGCTCTCGGCATTGGCGACCGCGACCAGATTGGTCAGCAGTCCGAATGTGACCTGCGCCGGCGGCGCATTCGAGCCAAGGGACGCCACCAGTTCGGGCTCAGGCGGCGATCCGGCATGAATGTGCCAGACCGGGTTGCCCAGCCGGTTCTTCCAGTCCTGCCGCCCATAGCCGCCGAGGAACTGCATATAGTCGTCGATGGCGCGCGGGATGACATCGAAATGCAGGCGCTTGGCCTCGCGCGGCTTGGTGTACATGAACAGACCAAGGCTCTCGGGCGGGGCATAACCCAGCCAATCCTCAATGGTGAGGCCATTGCCCTTGGACTTCGAAATCTTCTGCCCTTCCTCATCGAGGAACAGCTCGTAGTTGAAGCCCTCTGGCGGGGTGCCTCCGATGGCCTTGGCAATCGCAGACGATACCTTGACCGAGTCGATCAGATCCTTGCCGGCCATCTCGTAGTCGATGCCCAGAGCCACCCAGCGCATGGCCCAATCCGGCTTCCATTGCAGCTTGCACTGCCCGCCTGTCACCGGCGTCTCGAACCGCTCGCCCGTGTCGGGATCGCGCCAGATAACTGTGCCTGCCGCCACATCGCGACCCTCAATCGGCACCTGCATGACAATGCGCGTCTTGGGGTGGATGGGCAGGAAAGGCGAATAGGAGGCCGCACGCTCGGCCCGCAAGGTCGGCAGCATGATCGCCATCACGGCGTCATAGCGCGCCAGAACCGTCAGCAAGGTCTGGTCGAACTCGCCGGCGCGATAGGCATCGGTGGAAGAGCGGAACTCGTAGTCGAAGCCGAACTGGTCGAGAAAGGCGCAGAGCCGCGCATTGTTGTGGCGGCCAAAGCTGTCATGCGTGCCGAACGGGTCCGGCACCTCGGTCAGCGGCTTGCCCAGATGCAGCGAAAGCATCTCGCGGTTGGGCACATTGTCCGGCACCTTGCGCAGGCCGTCCATGTCATCCGAAAAGGCGATCAGCCGGGTCGGGATCTTGTCATCTGTCAGCACGCGAAAGGCCTGCCGCACCATGGAGGTGCGCGCCACCTCGCCAAAGGTGCCGATATGCGGCAGGCCGGACGGGCCGTAGCCTGTCTCGAACAGCGCTTCCTTCTTGCCGGATTTCGCCAACCGCGCCACCAGCTTCCGGGCCTCCTCGAAAGGCCAGGCGGCAGAGGTGCGGGCGGCCTCGACGAGGGCGGGATCAAGATCGGGCATGAGGCAGACATCCAGGCAATGGAGGCGAGGATGCTTCCTAGCGGGTTATGGCGAATGAGGGCAAGGTTGCCCGTCCACGCTCA
The DNA here is from genome assembly GCA_031373605.1 of Allobosea sp. GTDB lineage: Bacteria > Pseudomonadota > Alphaproteobacteria > Rhizobiales > Beijerinckiaceae > Allobosea. The sequence continues at coordinate 5,909 of JANMMX010000111.1, forward strand.
GCTTCAGGCACACGTGAACGAACGCCGCACGCCACAGTGTCAGGCATGCGGCATTTGGCAGGGTCAGAGCCCGGTGGCGATCCGCAAAAGTGCGACACCAAGAATCGCAACTGCGAGAATGTTGCTGCCATTGCCGACATAGCGCAGCGGATGCCCGGCATTGTCGATCTTGAGACCGAAAGGGTGCGCCGCACGGCCGATCAGAAGCAGCAAGCCTGCTGCATGCAGCCAGAGGCTGCCGGCACCCTGCAATTCAGCCAGCATCATCAGCACCAGAACAAACGGCACCCACTCGATGAAATTGCCATGGCGGCGGATCTTGAGCAGCAGATTTGCATCGCCATTGTCGCCAATCGAGCAGTTCAGCCCTGAGCGCGTGGATGTCACGCCGATCCAGAGGGCAAACCAGATGGCGAGCAGCGGGAGAACGTAAAGCGTGGTGATCGTCAGTTTCACGAGGCAACTCCAAAGGCATGGTGGCAGGATGTCAGGGCAACGCCGGGCTGACGGAGGCAAGACTGCCACTTCATGAAGCCTTGCTCAATACGGGCTTACCGGAAAATAGCGCAACCAGAGCCTGGCATAAGTCCCGTCATCCCAGAGCGTCTGGAGCGCAAAATCAAGCGCGCGGCGCAGCACGATATCCTCGTTGCGGACCAAGAGGCCGACACCCTCGCCGAAATAAGCGCTCTCCAGATAGGGCCCGCCGGAGAAAGCCAGATCGGTGCCGTTGCGGCCGCCCAGGGTGAGCGCCAGCGCCAGCCCGTCGGCAAAGACCAGGTCGGCTTCGCCCGCGCGCAAGGCACGCAGGGCTGCCGCCAGATCGCTGACCTCACGGCGCTCGGCCAGCGGAAACGCAGATGCCAGAAAGGCGCCATGGGCACTGTCAGCCACAACGGCCACGCGCTTGCCCTTCAGCTTTGCAGGGCCGATCTCGGCTGCGGCCTGCATCCTCAGCGAGACAAAGCGTGCGGGCTGCCGGTGATAGATCTGCCCGGCGGAAAACCGCTTGCGCAGTTCCGCCGTGATCGGGATGGCGGCCGCCAGAACGTCGCCACGCCCCTGACTGAGGGACTCGACCAATGTGTCGAAGCGCCGCGCCTGGATGGTGCAGGCCACCGCCAGACGCTCGCAGGCTGCGCGCGCCAGCTCGACCGAGAAGCCGGTGAGCCCGCCATCAGTATCGGCAAAATGCAGCGGCGGATACTCGTCATCGGTGAGGAAACGGATGACGCGCAAGGTGCTGGTATCGGGCCGCTCCAGCCGGATGCGCGGATCCCAGAAGCCGGGAACCGAAACCGGATCAGCCGCACGCAACGAGCCTGAGCTGCCAAGCGTCGCCAGCGCCAGGGCAAAGACGATGGCGGGTTGGGCTTTGAAACGGAAAGGCAGACGCCAATGCATGGATCATCTCTGGCGCAAGGGAGCGTTGCAAATCAAGCCATCTGCAGGGGTCACGAGCTCAAACTGATCGCGCGACGCCCACAAGGCTGCATCAACAACCTCTTGATCTGCGACGCTTGCACCTGCATAGCGCTTTGAACAAGGCGTGGACCACGGGGTTGAAGGCGAACAGCGCGGCAAACCCCGCGCGTCCCTCTTGATATAAAATGCGTGCGCCTCCATAGCGCTTGCAACGGACAGGTGGCCGAGTGGTTGAAGGCGCACGCCTGGAAAGTGTGTATAGGGGCAACTCTATCGCGGGTTCGAATCCCGCCCTGTCCGCCATCATCACTCAGTTTTCCAACTGAGACAAAGACTTACGAAAAATCAATGAGTTGCCGGTAGGGTGGTAGTCCCTTTTGGTGGTCCCTTGCCCCGTCTCATGCCCACACCCTATCGCGATAAGAAATCTGGTGTCTTCAAGGTCCGGGTGGACGTTCCGTCCGATCTGATCGCCGTTGTCGGCAAGAAGGAACTGCGCCGTTCACTTGGCGTCCGCGATGCACAAGACGTGAAGGTTGCCTACGCAAGGCTCATGTTGGCGATTGAAACGGAATGGGAAGCCGCCCGGAACGGCCCGTTGACGCTCACGCACCGACAGAGCCTCGCTTTGGCTGGCGAACAATATGCCCGCTGGCTGGCCCGCTACCGCGATGATCCGCCGCCTGTGCGGCTGGACTTGGTGGCAGAGTTGCTTGAACTAAGCCTTGAGCCTAATCCCCTCATCCGCTTCACGGTCGACTCGTTGGGTGACGATCTGAAAAGCAAAGGCATTCAGGAGGTAACGCCCCAGTCGAAGGCCAGAGCCAATGACGACGCGATACGTGCGACCGCGCAAGCCGTGCGGCAGATCGAAAAGCAGGCCAGTGGTGATTACCGCCCGGACCCTGATGCAAGCCGCTTCCCCAAATGGGTCAATGACGCGACCGCACTTACCTTCACCGAAGCTGTTGATCTTTGGGCAAAGCTCAGTGAGGCCGCTCCCGGCACAGTCAAGCCGTTTCGCAGCATGTGGACGCGCATGGGTGCATTCTTGGGGCATTCTGACGCTGCCAAGCTGAGCACAGATGATGTCCGCAGCTGGCGAGACCACCTGATGGCGGAAGGCCATGACCCGCGATACATACGGGAAAGCTACATGGCCGCCCTTCACGCAGTCCTGAATGTAGCCGTCTCTGAGGGTAAGCTGACAGCCAACTCTGCAAAGGGCGTCAAGGTCTATGTCGGAAAGAGCGGTAAGCCGAAGAAGCGTCCCTTCACGGATGACGAAGCGCGGACAATCCTTCTGGCCACGTTTGACACACCACCGAGGGGCCTAACGCCAACACACAAGGTCGCTCGCCGTTGGGTTCCATGGTTGTGCGCTTACACCGGGGCACGGGTTGGCGAGATGACGCAACTTCGCAAAGAAGACGTGCAGCTTGTCGATGACGTTCGATGCCTTGTGATCACGCCAAGAGCGGGCTCGCAGAAGCTGGGGAAGCAGTGGGCCATCCCGCTCCACCCACACCTTCTGGAACAGGGTTTTCTCGACTTTGTGCGCAAGGCC
>JANMMX010000116.1:0-6393 GCA_031373605.1 Allobosea sp.
CTCGCCCGATTCGCGTGACTGGGATCTGGCGGCAGCAGACCTCATTCTGTCCGAGGCAGGTGGTCTGGTGACTGGCACCGATGGCAACCGGCTGGTCTACAACCGGGCCGATCCGGTTCATGGCGTGCTGGTTGCGTCCACGGCTGCACGCCATCCGCCTTTGCTGTCGTTGATGCAGCGGCTGCGTGAAATGCAGGGTTCACGCGCCTGAGCACAAAAGCGGGCTTGCATCGGGCTCGCCAATGGCTTATCCAGCGCCGGAACCTGACGCAGGTTCACACAATTTGGTTTGGCAGGAGGCCCCATGAGCGCGGCGCAAGACGGCAAGCAATTGCTTCATCTGGTTTTCGGGGGCGAGTTGACCTCGATCAGCGATGTGACGTTCAAGGACCTTTCCAAGCTCGACATCGTGGGTGTCTATCCCAACTATGCGACGGCGCATGCCGCCTGGAAGGCCAAGGCGCAGGCCACCGTCGATCAGGCGCAGATGCGTTACTTCGTCGTGCATCTGCACCGCCTGCTCGACCCGACCGACTGATCGTGCCCTGTTCCTGAGCGCAGACAAGAACGCATGGCCTCGTCCTTCCTCAAGTCCCGGTTTGTCCAGGAAGCGCTCGGGCGTTCGCTGGCGCTTTATCTGCGGCTCTTGCGCCGGACAAACCGGTTCGTGCTGGAACCAGCCGACATTTACGAAAAGGTGCGCCCCGAGCTGCCGCTCATCATCGCGATGTGGCACGGCCAGCACATCATGATCCCCTTCGCCCGGCCCGACTGGATGCCTGCCTGCTCGCTGGTCTCGCGCCATGGCGATGGCGGCTTCAACGCGATTGCGCTGCGCGAGCTGGGCATTGGCGCCATTCGCGGCTCCGGTGCGCTGGGCCGGAAGGTGCGCGAGAAGGGCGGGGCCTCGGCCTTTCTGGCCATGGTCAGGCGGCTGGCGGCTGGCGACACAATGGTGCTGACCGCCGACATCCCCAAGCGGGCACGTGTGGCAGGTGCAGGCATTGTCTCGCTGGCACGCGCCTCTGGGTGCCCGATCTATCCTGTTGCGGTCGTCACCAGCCGCCGGATCGATTTCAACAGTTGGGACAAAGCCTCCATCGGCCTGCCCTTCGGGCGTGGCGCGATCGTGGTCGGTGATCCGATCCATGTGGCACGCGAGGCTGATGAAGCCACGGTCGAGGCCGCCCGGCGCGCGGTGGAAGTCGGGCTCGACGCCGTGCATGCGCGCGCCTATGCGCTGATCGGCTCGGTCGATCCCGGTGCTGCGTTGGGAGCTGCCAACCGCAAGGCGGTTGAGGCAGCCGCGCCGCATCCCGTTGTCGAGACATCATGAAGCGGCTGCCCCTGCCACTGGCGGCCTATCGCATGATCTCCGCACTGCTTGAGCCCGGTGCGGCGCTGCTGTTGCGGCAACGGTTGGCGCGGGGCAAGGAGGACGGCACGCGCATCGCCGAGCGGCGCGGCTATCCCGGCGTGCCCCGGCCGGATGGCCCGCTGATCTGGCTGCATGGCGCGAGTGTGGGCGAAACCATGTCGCTGACGCCGCTGGTGGAGCGCCTTCTGCAGCGCAAGCTCAATGTTCTGGTGACCTCTGGCACCTTGACGTCCGCTGCGGTGATTGCGCGGCGCCTGCCGCCCGGCATCATCCACCAGTTCATTCCGCTCGATATCCCCCGCTACATGCGGCGCTTTCTCGATTATTGGCGGCCGGATCTCGCGCTGGTCTGCGAATCCGAAATCTGGCCCAACATGATTGTCGAGGCGAAGCGCCGCGATATCCCGCTCGTCATGGTCAATGGCCGCATGTCGGAGCGCTCGTTCAAGCGCTGGCACAAGCTGCCAAGGGTTTCGCATGCGCTGCTTTCTGCCTTCGATCTCTGCCTTGCCCAGTCGCAGGCCGATGGTGAGCGGCTGGCACAGTTGGGTGCGCCGCGCGTCAACATTGCGGGCAACCTCAAGTATGATGTGCCACCGCCGCCTGCCGCCGCCGGCCTGCTGGCGGTCATGGACGGGCTGACGGCAGGGCGTCCGGTCTGGGTGGCAGCCAGTACCCATCCGGGCGAGGACATCGAGGTGATGCGCGCCCATATCGGGCTCAAAAGCCATCTGCCGAAGCTGCTGACCATCATTGTGCCGCGCCATCCCGAGCGTGGACCTGAAATCGAGGCGCTGGCGCGGGCAAACGGGCTTGACGCGGCACGCCGTGCTGCGGGCCTCATGCCCGACCCGCAAACCGATCTCTACATCGGGGACACGGTTGGCGAGCTTGGGCTGTTCTATCGCATGACCGCGGTTGCCTTCATGGGCGGCTCGCTGGTCAGCCATGGCGGGCAAAACCCGATCGAGCCAGCGCGGCTGGGATGCGCTGTCCTGCATGGGCCGCATGTGCATAATTTCGTTGACGTTTATGGCGCACTCCAGCGCGCGGGCGGGGCGCGGCAGGTCGAGGATGTGCAGGCGCTTGCCCGTGGCGTGCTTGAATTGCTGCGTGATCCGGCCGCAGCGCGCGACATGGCACGCGCGGGCGCGCAGGCTGTTGCGTCCCTGGGCGGCGCGGCCAGCCGCACCATGACGGCCATCGAGCCGCTGCTCACGCGCATGGCGATTCAGGCGCGGGCAAGCGCCGAATGAGGGATGCTGGCTGATGCGCGCGCCCGACTTCTGGTGGCAGGAGAAGCCCAGCTTGCTGGCGCGCATGCTGTCGCCGGTTGGCGCACTCTATGGCGCCATCACGGCGCATCGCATGGCGAGGGTTGGCACTGATGCTGGCCTGCCTGTCATCTGCATCGGCAATCTGGTTGTGGGCGGGCAGGGCAAGACGCCGGTGGTTGTGGCGCTTGCGCGGCAGCTTCAGGCCCAGGGCCAGCGCCCCTTTGCCCTGGCGCGGGGCTATGGTGGCAAGATGGGCGGGCCTTTGCGCGTCGATCCGGCGCTGCACACGGCACAAGATGTGGGCGACGAGCCGCGTCTGCTGGCCGACGCCCTGCCGGTCATCATCTCTGCGGACCGCGTTGCGGGTGCGCGGCTGGCGAAAGAACAGGGGGCCACGCACGTGCTGATGGATGACGGGTTGCAGAACCCGTCTCTTGTCAAGTCACTCCGGCTTGCGGTGGTTGATGGCATGTCCGGGTTCGGCAATGGCCTGTGCCTGCCGGCAGGTCCGCTGCGAGCGCCGGTGTTGCGGCAATGGCCTCATGTCGATGCGCTGGTGCTGATCGGTGATGGAGCGGCTGGTGTGCGCGCAGCCCTGCAGGCGCAGGCCGCAGGAAAGCCTGTGCTGGCGGCGCGGCTGGTGCCGGATGCCGGTGTTGCATCAAGCCTTGCCGGTCAGCGCGTGCTGGCGCTTTCCGGCATTGGCCGACCAGCAAAGTTCGAGGCCTCGCTGGCAGAGACGGGCGCCAGAATCGTGGCCAGCCAGCGGTTTGGTGACCATCACGCCTATTCAGCCAATGATGTTGCCAGCACCCTGACGGAAGCCAGCACGCATGCGGCGCAGATCGTCACCACCGGGAAAGACTGGATCAAGCTTGCTCCGCTCTGGCCAGCCGCCGAAAGGTCGCGGGTGACCGTCTTGCCGGTCACGCTCATGTTTGAAGAGCCGGACGCGCTGGGCGGCTTGCTGGAACGGCTCAGGGGCGGCCGTCGCGCCTGACGCGCAGCAGGGCCGCTTCCGGCGTGGCATAGGCCTCCTGCTGGTCAACGCTCCAGTATTTCAGGTCTTCCAGACGGATCGGGTTGCCACTGATGGCGCAGCGCACGAATGCGCCCTGACGAATGACGCGGAACTCGCCATGGCCGTAGTCCAGATGGGCTTCCTGCCCGGGCAGGAGGGGCTTTCCGATCAGGTTCATGAAGAGGCCAGATCTCCAAAACAGCGCCCGGCATGCAACATGCAGCGCCAGTGGCTCATTTCTGCGAAGATGTGATAAACGGTCTGGCCATGCTGTCCAGTCTCAAGGCCGTTCTGGCCGCGATCTTGCTGATTTTGCCGCTCGCCTTCCCGGCGCGCGCACTGCCGTTCGAGCATGTGGTGGAACGGCTGCGCATCGCGGGCGACGAGACGATGCTTGCTGCCGTGCTTTATCGCCCCAGGGGCGATGGGCCGTTTCCGGCGGTCATTGCACTGCATGGCTGCGGCGGCTTGTGGAACGCCGCAGGCCAGCTTTCTGCACGTCACCACGATTGGGCGGCCTATCTGGCCGGGCAAGGCTTCATGGTGCTCCTGCCAGACAGCTACGGCTCGCGCGGGCTTGGCAGCCAGTGCGGCGTCAAGGATCTGAAAATCCGCGCCAGCCGTGAGCGGGTGGCGGATGCGCTGGCGATGCGCAATTTCCTCCACTCACAGCCGGATGTGAAGGGCGCCAGCATCAGTCTCATTGGCTGGTCCAGTGGCGGTTCGACAGTGCTGGCCGCCATTCGTGCCGACCGGAAGCCCGGCGATGGACGGCCTGACATTGCCAGGGCCATCGCTTTTTACCCTGCCTGCCGCCTGCAAGCGGAGTCCTCGGGGTTTGAGGCGCGCCTGCCCATGCTCATGCTGATGGGCGATGCCGATGACTGGACGCCGCCCGCGCCATGCGATCGGCTGGCCAAATCAGCGCGCGGCCGTGGCGAGAATGTTGATCTGGTGCTCTACTCAGGCGCTGTGCATGATTTCGATCATCCTGGCCGCAAGCCCACCGAGCGACAGGGCATCGCCTTCACCGCCGATGGCTCGGGACGCGCCCGCGTCGGCACGGACCCGGTGGCACGCGAAGACGCCAAGCGCCGCGTGATCGAGTTTCTGGCGCGCTAGAACAGGTCGCCCTGCTGGCCCGGCGCGCGGATCGGAGCTTTCGGACGAGCAGCCTTTCCGCCGCCGCCGTCCACCGTGACAGCCAATGTGCCGCTTGCAAAGCGCAGGTTCAGGCCTGTGCCAGCCTCGACATCCGGTGTACGCACCAGACTGCCATCGGGGCGCAGCACCATGGCATAGCCGCGCGCCAGCACGGCTTCGGGCCCGAGGCTCGCGGCCAGCTGCCAGAGCGAGGCGAGCTTTTCAGTACGACGCGCGAGATTTAGCCGGAAGTTGCGCGCAAGTCCCGCTTCCAGCGCCTGCAGCTGCGCGTGGCGGCGTGCGAGCTGCACCTGCTCGCGGTTCAGGAGGCTGGCGCGCGCCTGCGCCAACCGGCTGCCAAGCCCGGCCAGATGGGTCTGCTGGCGCGCTACGCGGGCTGCCGGAGACTGGCCGAGCAGACGCCGCCCGAGCAGTGCCAGCCGGCTTTCAAGGGTGCGCGCATTGCGGGCAAGCGCTGGCGCCAGCCGTGCGGTGGCAAGATCAAGCCGCTGGCGCGGCGCAGCAAAGATGCTTTCAGCTTGTGGCAATGCGCGGCTTGCCGCGCGCAGATCGGCCCTCTGCCGGTCAAGCCAGCGGCGCATCGCGCCATGGCGGCGCCGCGCCAGATCATCGAGCGTGGCCATCAGCTCGGCACGGACCGGCACGACCTTTTCGGCAGCGCCCGTCGGGGTGGGGGCCCGCAGGTCGGCGGCATGATCGATCAGCGTCCAGTCCGTCTCGTGGCCGACGGCGGAGATCAGCGGGATCATCGAGGCGCTGGCGGCGCGCACCACGCTTTCCTCGTTGAAGCCCATCAGGTCTTCGAGTGAGCCACCACCGCGCGCGACGATGATGACATCGGGCCGGGCAATGCGGCCACCCTCTGGCAGTGCATTGAAGCCGTTGATGGCGTTCGCCACCTCGGCCGCGCTCGTTTCACCCTGAACCCTCACCGGCCAGACGATGACATGGCGCGGAAAACGGTCCTCCAACCGATGCAGGATGTCGCGGATCACGGCGCCGGTCGGTGAGGTGATGACGCCGATCACCTGCGGCAGATAGGGGATGAGCTGCTTGCGCGCCTCATCGAACAGCCCTTCTGCCGTGAGCTTTCGGCGGCGCTCTTCCAGCAGCGCCATCAGCGCGCCAATGCCGGCGGGCTCGATCGAATCGATGATGATCTGGTAGCTCGATTTGCCGGGGAAGGTGGTGATCTTGCCAGTGACGATGACTTCCAGCCCTTCCTGGGGCTTCGTTTTCAGGCGGCCATAGACACCCTTCCAGATCACGGCATCGATCTTGGCGTTCTGGTCCTTCAGCGCGAAATAGACATGGCCGGAGGCTGATGGACCCTTGAATCCCGAAATCTCGGCCCGCACGCGCACAAAGCCGAACGCATCTTCCACCGTGCGCTTCAGCGCGCCAGACAGCTCCGAAACCGACCATTCCGGCACATTGCCGGGGGCAAGTGGTGCAATCTCAATTGAATCATTCATGGCTGTTTGTAGCGGGCTGGCTTGCTGCGGTGAAGGGCGCTGTTGCTGCAACAGCAAGGCTGGTGTTTTTGCTGGCTT
>JANMMX010000119.1:0-11600 GCA_031373605.1 Allobosea sp.
GATGACCTGCTCCAGCTGGCCGAGATCGGCCTTCACGGGCCAGAGATCGCGGCCCTGGCGCACATCAAGCGCCACCTTGTCGGCCACCACGCGCTTGAGCATCAGGGAAAGGTCGGAGAGCACATCGCCCATCTCCAGCACTTGCGGGCGCAGCGTCTGGCGGCGCGAGAAGGCCAGCAGCTGCCGCACGAGGGCAGCGGCGCGATAGGCATTCTGCTTGATCTGCATGATGTCAGGGAAGGACGGATCGGTCGGCTTGTGGCTGGCCAGCAGAAATTCGGAAGCATTGATGATGACCTGCAACACGTTGTTGAAATCATGTGCGATGCCGCCGGCGAGCTGGCCGACAGCCTGCATCTTCTGCGCCTGGTCGATATTGTCCTTCAGCTTGCGCTCGGCCGTGGTTTCCAGCGCATAGACCAGCGCCCGCTCGCCATCCTGCCCGCCCTCGACACCGCTGAGATAAAGCCTCGCCGAGCGCCCGCCATCGCCCGCAAGGTTGGCATCAACGGGCGCGATTTCGGTGCCGCCCGCCATGGCCGCCGCCAGCGGCGCCGAAAGCGCGCCGGTATCCGCCAGCAGGCTCTGGATCGTGCCGGGCTGCATCGCGCCACCCAGCCGCGCGAAAGCGGCATTGGCACTGAGGATCTTGCCGCTGCCATCAATGGTGGCAATGCCCATGGGCGTGGCGTTGAACAGGCGCGAGAAGCGGACCTCGGCTGCACTTCCGGCATCGACGCCCGCCTCGCCCGGCGCGCGGTTCAGCACCAAGGTGCGCGAGGCCCCGGCCCGGCCATCCTGCCCGAAAGCAACCTGATGGTGCAGGCGAACCGGCAGCGACTGGCCATTGCGGCGGCGCAGGTCGACATCAAGGATTTCCGTGCGCAGATCGCCCGCCTTGCCGCGAATGGCCTCGATCAGCGCCACAGCGCTGGAAGAGGCAATGTCACGCAGCAAGAGGCCGCCGGTGCCGACGCGCGCCAGATCATGGTCAAGCCAGCCTGCCAGCGTGGCATTGACATAGGGCAAGGCCCCGTCAGCCGTGACGGACATGAAGCCTGCGGGCGCATGATCGAGATAGTCGATCGCCTGCTGCAACTCCTGGAACACAGTTTCCTGGCCCGTGCGCTCATGTGTCACCTCGGACAGGGTCCAGAGCGTCGCCGGGCGCTCGCTGCTGCGCCGCACGGGCTGGGCGCTGACGCGATACCAGACGCCTTCGAGATTTGGCTGTTCCTTCGCAGGCTCCGCCGCTCTGGTCGAAAGGGGTTCCGCCAGCCGGATTTCCTCACTCGCCCGGCGGCCCTCGCGCGCAGCCAGCACCAGCCGGTAAATGGCTTCAGACACATCCGCCCCACCGGCAAACAGCCGCTCGATGGGCTTCATGTCGGAGGCGCCCGTTGCGCCCGTCACCTTCAGATAGGCGGCATTGGCATAGACGATCTGGCCCTCGCCTTCCGTGACGAGCAGTCCATCGGGTGTCTGGTCGACAATGGCCTTGGTCAGGTCATTGCGCCCTGCCTTGCCTGCAAACTGCACAAGCCCTGTCGCATAGGCAAACAGCGCAAACACGCCGGCAACAGAAAGGATCGCCAGAAGGCCAAGGATGAGCGGCTGCGCCCATTCATTGGCGATGAACCCGAGCGCGATGGCGGCGCCCACCAGCAGGCCGGCCAGCAGCAGCACGAGGCCAACACGGCCCGGTTTGTCGGAGCGGTCAATCACGGCAGCAACTTGTGCAGAAGCTTGGGCTGCAGCTTGGGCGGAGTTGGCGCTCATGAGGCTCTCTGGGTTGGGTCCGCAGTGCGGTGTGGTGGTCACGGCTGTTCAATCAGGCTTCTTCAGTGCGGTCGGGATTGCAGGCACGCGCAAACGAGTTATGCCCGTCGCCCCTTCAGGCGCAAGACATAGCCGATCACTTCGGCCACAGCCTGATAATGCTCGGCCGGAATCTCGTCATCGATCTGCACCGTGGCATACAGCGCACGCGCCAATGGCACGTTTTCGACGATTGGTACCGAATGATGCCCGGCAACCTCTCGGATTTTCAGCGCAACCGCATCAACGCCCTTGGCGAGGCACACAGGGGCCGCCATGCCGGACTCATATTGCAGCGCAACGGCATAGTGGGTCGGGTTGGTCACGATGACAGTGGCGCGCGGGACCGCCGTCATCATGCGCTTGCGGGCCTTTTGCGCGCGGATCTGGCGCAGCTTGGCCTTGATCTCGGGATTGCCTTCCGTGCTCTTGTACTCGTCCTTCAGCTCCTGCTTGGTCATGCGCTGGCGCTGGTGCCAGCTGTAGCGCTGGTAGCCGAAATCACCAATGGCGAGCACGGCATAGATAGCCAGCACGCTGGCCATCAGCTTGACGGTGAGCGCCAGTGTTGCCGGCATCAGGGCGGCAACTTCCATGCGCGCAAAGGCGTCCAGCCGGTCGCGCTCGCCCCAGAGCACCACTGAGACGACGACGCCGACGAGCATCAGCTTGGCCAGCCCCTTGACGAAATTGACCATGCCTTCCTTGCCCAGGATGCGCTTGGCCCCGGCCATCGGCGACATGCGGCTGAATTTCGGCGACATGGGCTCGAAGGTCCAGAGCGGCTTGTGCTGGATCAGACTGCCGGCAAAAGCCGCAAGCAGGATGAACATCAGTGGCATGCTGACGGCAGCAAAGCCTGCCAGCACACCCTTGGTGGTGACGACATAGATGGCCCCGGTCTCGGCCGGCACCTGATGGGCATTCATCAGAAAGCTGCGCAGCGACACCATGGCATTGCTGGCGGCCTGTCCGGACGTGGCAACCAGCGCCAGCGTGAAGCCGCACAGCACGAAAAAGGTGCCGATTTCTTGGCTGCGCGCCACGTCGCCTTTTTCGATGGCCTGATCCAGCTTTCGCTGGGTTGGCTCCTCTGTGCGATCGTCATTGTCCGGTTCGTCAGACATGGCCGCTCCCTATCGCCCTGTCAGCAGGCGCATATGCGCGCCAAGTTCTTCGAGGAACGTGCTCATCATCACGCCAAGCACGGCCAGGAGCACCAGCATGCCAATCATGATCGAGGCAGGGACGGCCAAAAAGAACACCTGAAGCTGCGGCATCAGTCGCGCCAGAACGCCAAGGCCGAGATTGAACAGCAGGCCAAACACGATGAACGGTGCCGAAATCTGCACTGCCAGCTTGAAGCCGCGCGCTGTCGCCATCACTGCCAGCATCATGGCGTCGTTGATGTCCGGCATTCCGCCCGGCGGCAGCAGGCGGTAGCTCTCATGGATGGCGACAATCGCCAGATGATGCAGGTCCGTGACCAGGATCAGCGTTATGCCCAGCAGCGAGAGCAGATTGCCGATGGACGGGTTCTGTGCTCCGGCCGCAGGATCGATCGTGGTCGCAAAGCCCAGGCCAAGCTGCTGCGCGACGATGGCGCCCGCCGTCTGCAACGCAGCCATGATGAGGCGCGACGAGAAGCCGAGGATGAAGCCGATCATGATTTCGCCGAGCAGGAGCCCCATGAGGCCGACCGGCTCGGTCGGCAGGGTCATCACCGGGCGCGCCACCGGCATCATCATCAGCGCGAGAAACACGGCAACCGCAAGGCGGGCGCGGGCCTGGATGATGCGCTCGCCAAGGCCCGGCAGCAACATGACAAGCGTGCCCACGCGCGCAAAAACCAGCACGAACAGGGCGCTCAGCTCTGGCAGGATCGCAACCGTCATGAACCTTCTGTCCGCAACGCGCTCTGGCCGGACCCGTCCTAGGCCCCAAGGACTCACGCGAACCATCATTTGACGCGAACTGGCTGGCAATGACGCAACGTGGCGAGCCGCCCACCCGTTCTAGCCACCAGATGCGATTCGGACAGCGATCCGTTCCATATAGCTTGCCAGCGCATCGCCCATGAAGGGCAGAAACAGGAGCATGGCGCCAAAAACCGCGACGATCTTCGGCACATAGACCAGCGTCTGCTCCTGGATCTGTGTCAGCGCCTGAATGACGGATACGACCAGACCCACGACGAGCGCAACGATCATCAGCGGTGCGCCCGCCTTGAGAAAGACGATGATGCCATCGCGCGCAACATCCAGAATCATTCCAGCGTTCATTTTCAGGGCCTCTCAGACCGGCATCCGCATGATTTCTTCATAAGCAGCGATCACGCGGTCACGCACCGCCACCAGCGTCTCTATGGCCGCCTCGCTTTCGGCGACGGCTGTCACCACGTCGACGATGTCGGCCCGGCCGGCGGCAACCGCTGCGCCCTGCTGGTCAGCCTTGGCGCCGGCTGCCTGGGTCGCTTCCAGCGCCTTGTTGACCATGGCGCTGAAATCCTTGCCCAAGCCGGCCCCCGAGGCCTGCCCGATGGGCTTGGTCAGAAGCGAGCCTGCGCCACCGCCCATCCCGGAAACGGAGGCGTAGGCACCGGCAGCAAATGCGGATGTGGTCATGGCGCGGTTCCTTCAGCAGCGCGTCAGGCGCGCAGGATGTCGATGGTGCGCTGGATCATCCGGCGCGTGGAGGAAATCAGGTTCAGGTTGGCCTCGTAGCTGCGCTGCGCTTCGCGCATGTCCATGGTCTCGACCAGCGAATTGACGTTCGGCAGTTTGACCATGCCCGCCGCATCTGCCGCCGGGTGCCCCGGCTCGAACTTGCTGCGGAAATTGGTCTGATCGCGCTGAACCTTGCCCAGCTCGACCGACTGGGTGCCGAGCTCGCGATCAAGCTTTGATTTGAACGCAACGACCTTGCGACGATAGGGATCGGCACCCGCCGTCTCGGGCGTTGAATCCGCATTGGCGAGATTCTCGGCGATGACGCGCATGCGACCAGACTGGACGCGAAGCCCGGAAGCGGCCGTGACGATGCTTTTCAGAAGGTCCATGAGCGCGCTCCCTTAACGGCCTTTGCCGATGGCGATTTTCATCAGCCCAAGGCTCTTGGAATAGAGCGATGAGGCCAGCTGATAGTCGGACTGGTTCTGCGCAACCTTCAGCATCTCGTCTTCAAGGTTGACGCCATTGCCTGACGGCGTGACCTCGAACCTGCGCGGATTGGTTGCATCAAAGCCGCCAGTCTTGCCGGAAAGGCTCATGTGTCCTGGCGCCGTCTGGGCGAGCGCCACAGGGGGCGTCCCCTGCGAGCTGCGCGGCACGGGCGGCTTCAGGTCATGCGGCTTGAACTTCGGCGTATCCGCATTGGAAACATTCTCGGCCAGCACCTTCTGGCGCGACTGGTGCCACTGCATCCGCATCTTGAGGGACTCGACCAGTCCAATTCCACCGACAGCCATGTTTGCTCCTGACCCGCCGGAATCGGCGATGTGCACATGTGCAGACTGGGCAATTCTTGCCGGGTGCATGGTTAATGCATCGTTAATCCCTCAGGTTTGAGTGACCGGATTAACCATTGGTTCAGCATGATTTCTGCATAATCACCGTCCGTGATATGGATCGCGCCTGAAATCGGCTCTGGATTGGCATCCCCGCCAGCCAGATCATGCATTTGCCCGCCCGCGTATCTTGCCCACCCGTTTGCCCACGAGGGATATCTTGCAGAACATTCTTGGCATCGAGCTTTCCGGTGGCGCCCGCTATGTCGTGGCCGCCGTTTTTGTCGTTCTGCTGCTGCTGATGCTGGCCTGGGGCCTGCGACGGCTCACGGCAAGCCGTCTGCGCGGCGGTTCGGCTGGCGGTCGTGCCCGCCAGCCCAGGCTCGGCGTTGTCGATATCTATGATCTGGACCGCCAACGGCAGCTGGTTCTGTTGCGCCGCGACAATACGGAACATCTCGTGATGATTGGCGGTGCCAGCGATGTGGTGATCGAGACCAACATCCTGCGCTCGGCTGCTCGCGTGCCCGCTCCCGTTGCCAATGATGTGGCTGCACCCGCAGCCGCACCGCAGGAATTCATGCCAGAACCGGCTCCAGCCGCAGCGCCGCCCGCTCCAGCCCCACGCGCGGTGACACCAGCAGTAGCACCAGTCATCGTTGCACCCATTCTGGCTGCGCTGCCGAGGGCGACGGAAGCGCAACCGCCTCTTGCCGTTGCTGCCAGGCCACTGCCCCCGGAACCAGCCTCCTTCAACCTGACAGCGGCTGCTCCGAACCAGCCCGCCCTGGAAGCACCGAAATCCGTCTTCCCGATGGAGCCCGCCCCAGCCCCCAAGGCCAGCGCCTCCGATCTTGACGACATGTCGCGCCAGCTGGAAGAGGCGTTGAAGCGCCCGTTTGCGGCCGTTCGTCCTTCCGGCGCCGTGACAGCAGCCGCAGCCGGTGCAGTGGTTGCCGCAGGAGCGACAATTGCCGATACTGTCGGCAAATCAGGCGTCAACACACAGGCAGCAGCGAAGAAGCTGGTCGAGGACAAGATTGTCCAGCCCCCAGCTCAGGCACCCGAGCAAGCCCTTTCGCCCACTCAGGCCCAGGCACCTGCTCAAGCCCAGGCACCTGTTCAAGCCCAGGCACCTGCTCAAGCGAAGGCACCTGCTCACGCACAGCCCCCCGCACCCGTTGAAAAGGCCGCCGAGCCTGTGCCAACACCCGCCGCGCAGTCCACACCCGGGCCTGCTGCCGTTAAACCGATGATCGACCTGCCGCCCGTGCCGGCAGCTGCGTCTGCCATTGTTGAAATGCCGTCCGCCCCCGCTGCGGCAATCAAGCCTGCAGATGCACCCCCTGCGGCCCCCGCTGGCTTCGCTTCGCTCGATCTCGACGCGATGGAGGCCGAGATGGCGAGCATGCTGAACATGACGCCAGCAGCGCCTGTTGCCGGGAAGCCTGCCGTGAAGGCTGAAGCACCAAAAGCTTCTGCAAGGGCTGAGGTTGGTAACGTTGAGTTCAGCAAGACCGATGCTGCCAAAGCGGAGTCCGCAATGGCGGCTGCTCCCAAGCCAGCACCAGTGAAAGCTGAAGTGCCGGGCGTCGAAGTCGCAAAACAGGGGCCCGCTGGCGCAGAGCCCAGAACAGAGCCAAAATTGACGGTCTCCGAACCTGCAAAGGCTCCGGCAACGGCAACTGCGCCTGCTCCCGTCGTCGACCCGTTCTCGGTAGACGCTATCGAGGCGGAGTTTGCCCGTCTGCTGGGCCGCGCCACGCCACCGCCCAAGGGCTGATCCAGCCGAAACGTGTGCCACCCGCGCGTGCGCCGGTACGCAGTGGCAGAAATGCCCTCCCCCTGACCTGGCACAGCGGCTAGGCTCCCAGCGGCTCACCGGAGTGAGTCGTTGTGGATGCCGTGATGCGGGACCAAGTCTCTCAGGCCTGGATTGTGCTGAAGCGCGAGGCCCTTGTGCTGGCGCGGCTGGCCGCAGCCCTGTGCGTGCTGGCTGCTTCGCCCGCTGCGGCACAAAGCCTGTCGCTTGATCTGGGCCAGGGTGGCGGAACCACCGAGCGCGCGCTTCAGCTGATCGCGCTTCTGACTGTTCTGGGGCTTGCCCCGTCCATCCTCATCATGGTGACATCGTTCACCCGCATTGTGGTTGTCCTGTCACTGCTGCGCTCGGCCATTGGCGCCCAAACCGCGCCGCCAAACACCGTGATCGTGGGGCTCGCGCTGTTTCTCACAGCCTTTGTCATGACGCCGACCTTCAAGGAAGCCTATCGCGTTGGCATCGAACCGCTGGTTGCGGGGCAAATCCAGCCACAAGAGGCTTTCAACCGGGGCTCGCAACCGTTCAAGCAGTTCATGCTGGCCCATGTGCGCGAGAAGGACCTGAAGCTGTTCATCGACATGTCACGCGAGGCGCGGCCAGAGCGGCCCGAGGATGTGCAGCTTCAGGTGCTCATCCCGGCCTTCATGATCTCGGAACTGCGCCGCGCCTTCGAGATCGGCTTCCTGCTCTTTCTGCCCTTCCTGATCATCGATCTGGTCGTGGCTTCGATCCTGATGTCGGTGGGCATGATGATGCTGCCGCCGGTGACAGTGGCACTGCCATTCAAGCTAATCTTCTTCGTGCTGGTGGATGGCTGGGGGCTGGTGGCAGGGTCCATCGTCAAAAGCTATGGGACCTGACGCGGCATTCCCGGCCTAACCTCGACCACCCTGCGCCGGTGCTGGTGTCGCGGAGCCAGCCGCCGCACCCGCCGCAGGATTGGCTGCTGGCCTGGCTGGTGGTTCGGTTTGCCCCTCGGGCTTCGCCTTGTGCTTCACGCTTGAGGCAAAATCCGGATAGCGCTTGCGGTACTCGATCATGAATTCCGAGATCGTGTCCGAGCCGGAAACCGACTTCGCCAGTTCGCGCGTGTCCGAAGCGCGGCCACGGTTGGCCGAGGTCACGAAGGCAAAGGTGCGCGCATCGGCACTGTCGGCCATCTTGGCAGCAAACTTGGTGCGCAGCCGGTCGAGCGAGAGCGCCTCGTCCGCCATCACATAGGCCACGCCTGCGCGCATCACATCGGCCCGCTCACGGTCGGCCAGCAACCTGTCACCGCGCCAGGCATCGCCAAGGATGCGCTCATGCGCTTCGCCTGCTTCCCGCCAGCGGCGACCGCTCCAGAGAATGTCAGCCTTCAGTCGCTCGATCTCTGGACCTTTCTCGCCGGTCAGGATTTCGAGCGCCAGATCGGTGCGTGACAGGTCCGACAGTGCCTTGGCTTCGAGCAGAAGGCGGGCACGCTTCACATCGCCCGGCAATTCCGGCAGCCGCGTGGAAGCGAGCGCCGCCAGCGCTTCGGCCGGCTTGCCATTCATCAGGCGGATCATTGCGAGCCGTGCCGCCAGCGTCGAGCGGGCTGCACCTGTCAGCCGGTTTTCCATCTGGTGGCGCAGCAGCTCGCCCGCTTGATCCAGCAGGTCAAGCTCCACCAGCCGGTCGGCGAGGCGGCGGATGATCTCGTCGCCGCGCCGTCCGATCGGCAGGAACTCCTTGAAATCGTAGAACAGCGCCAGGGCCTCGACGCGCGGCAGCGTGTCCGAGCGCCCGCTGGTGAACAGCTCCTCGAACATGGCCGCTGTTTCATCATGCATCCGCCGCGTCACCGGCTCATCGGGGAAGCTGACATTGGCCTGCTTGGCGATCATGAAGGCTTCGCGCCAGCGCTGCCGGTCGGCATAAAGCCGCCCAAGCTCACCCAATGCGACGACTTCGAGTGCATCGCCACGCCAGACAGCCGAAACGGTCTCAAGCCGCGCCAGCGCTTCCTCATCCGGCATGGATTTGTCGTTTTCCTGCAATGCGAGCTTCACGCCGCGCAATTGCGCTTCGGCCTGCACAGGACGGATCTGGCTGTTGAACAGGCTCTTGTAGCCCGCAAGCGCAGCTTCGGGCCGCGCGTTCGCCTCATCGATCAGCGCCTTCAGCAAGGCCGTCTCGTCGCGCCGGATATGATCGCCGGGAAGGTCCATCAGCAGCTGCAATTCGCGGTCAGCGACCGAGAAGTCGCGCAGCTCCACAGCTGCACGGATGATCGCCGGGCGGAACAATGCCTGCAGGTGGTCGGGATACTGGTCCAGCACCTCCTGCGCCCGCCGGAAGCCCGCCAGGGCCTTCGGGAAACGCTTCTGGCGCAAGTCAACCAGCGCCCGCCAAAGCCCCGCTTCGGTGTCATCCTTCAGCCGTTCGCCTGCCAGAGCGGCTTCGGCATCGGCGTGGCGGTGCATCAGCGCGGGCGCCATGACGCGCAGCAATTGCAGGCGACGATTGTCGCGCATCGCCGGATCATCGCCCCAGACGGCATTGAGCGGGCCAACGGCTTCAGCAGCGAGATCATTGGCAATCAGGAACGTCGCCAGCCGCAGGCGGCCTTCGGACTTGTGGGCCTTGGCAGCAGACCCGGTTTCACGGGCCACTTCGCGCGCACGTTCGCGTGTCGATCCTGTGCGCATCGCCATCCAGCTGTCGCGGTCGGCCACGGGCTTGACCTTGGCAGCGGCCTCTTCGCCAGCAGGCGCGGCGCTGGAGGCCAGCGAGACCGTCAGGCCGCCATTGCGGGCAACCACGACATCATCGACGCTGGTGCGCACCACGATATCGTCAGCGCCCGCCACAACCGCCAGCCCATGTGCGGTCTGTGGCAGGCGGAATTCGACAAAGCGCTGCGGCTTGGCAATGGCCTTGGCCTGGCCAAAGGCGGTGGCCACCGCCATTGGCTGGCCCCGTCCGTCGGTGTCGATCCAATGGACGCCTGTTACGCCTGTGAGCGGCACGGCGACGATGGTCTGGCCGCCCTCGTCCACCGAGCGGCGCGGCACCAGCGACTGCGCCGCAGCGACACCGTTTTCGCCCAGAGTGAGCGACCACGTCATGCCATCAGACGCCATCCGCATCACCTGCGGGCTGGAAAGCGCAAGGCGCACGACCGTCGCCTTGCCCTGCTTCTCGACCGAAGTAGAGGCGACAACCGGCGTCAGCACGTCCTTCAGGCTTGCAGGATCAAGCTGGTCGACCGTGTCGAACACCAGCGTCACGATGCCGCCCGTCTCGAAAGCGGCAGCAGCCGTCTTGCGCGGAAAGCCGAAATCGATCCGTCCGCCTTCTGCCGCCATCGCGGCTTTCACGCTGACAGGGCGCGGGCCGAGATTTTCTTCGGCCACAGGAGCAACATCAGCTGCAGGCTTTGCGGAGACAGCCTCCATGCCTTGCTGGACTGGCGCCGGGATCGCAGGTGCAGCCGCTGCGACCGGCTTTGCTGTCTCTTTCGCAGGTGCCTTTGCAGCCGTTTTCGGATTGGGGCGTGCAGGCTCCGGCGCCTTGGCTTCGCTCTCGGCAGCGCCCTTGGGTGCCGGGCGCGCCATATCGATAACAAAACCATCATCCTCGCGGAAGGCGCGGATTTGCCAGCCATCCGGTGCCGTCAGCTTCAGTTGAAGCAGGCCTGCTTTCGCTTCGAGCGAGTCGAGGATTGCCCCTTGCGGCAGAAGCGGGCGCAACTTGCCGGCTTCAAGCTGCAGCGGCAGATCGAAGGTCACATCGATGCTGCCATCTGTGACCTTGTGCGAAATCGGAGTGGTGGCCGGCGTGTCGAACACGAGGCGTGTCAGCGTCGGCAGGTTGGACGCCCGCACGGCGAGCTGCTTGGGCTCCTCGGCTTCCTTGCGGCGTTGCACCTCGCGCGCCTTGGATTCCGCTATCCTGACGCGCTCGGCCAGCTCTTCGAGCACGTCCTTTGGCAGGTTGGGCATTTGCCCCTGCCAGTTTTCGGGCAACAGATCGATGAAGACCTTCTCGCCCGCTTCCATCAGGTTGACGCGCATCGGCTTGAGCAGGGCAAAGCGCATGCCCCGCCCGTCGGGGTCAATGCGCACGACGGAAAGGAAGGATGGCAATTCACGGATGATGCGGTCTGCCGCAACCGTGACCTTGTCGCCGAAATTGACGATCAGCACGCCGTTGGACACGCGCGCCGTGACTCTCGGAGCATCGTCGAATTGCAGGAAGATGCGGCCATAGCCGCCTGCCATCTCGGAGCCACGCATGGTGGCTGTGGCCGCCTGCGCTGTGGTCGCGCACGGCACTGCCACAGCCGCAAGCGCAGCCAGAGAGGCCCCGAACACGAAAGAACGCCACAACCGACCACGCAACACGGCTTTGACCCAACACAAACGCCTGCCCCGTCGGACAAGACAGGGCTACTTCGACACATCCTGACAGGTCATGGATAACGCACGG
>JANMMX010000137.1:0-1507 GCA_031373605.1 Allobosea sp.
TGGAGCCGCCGCCAGTGATGATGCAGATCTTGTTCTTGAGCAGCATGGTGGTCTTCCTTCAGGCGGGGTTTTTGCTGGCGGGCTTGCTGGTTTCGAGAAAGGTCTTCATGCGCACCAGCGCCCGCTCGATGTTCTCGAGGCTGTTGGCATAGGACAGGCGGATGTAGCCTTCGCCATTCACGCCGAAATCCGGCCCGCCAATCGTGGCGATGCCGGTTTCGTCGAGCAAGGCAGCCGCCAGTGGCTTGGCCTTCCAGCCGGTCTTGCTGACATTCGGGAAGGCATAAAACGCACCCTTGGGCGTGGCGCAGGAGATGCCGGGCAGGGCGTTCAGCCCCGCCACGACGGCCTTGCGGCGCCGGTCGAACTCGGCACCCATCATGGCCACCGCATCCTGCGGACCGGTCAGCGCCGCCAGCCCTGCCCATTGCGCGCTGGCATTGACGCAGGAGTGCGAGTTCACCGCGAGCTTTCGGGCATTGTCATAAAGCTTGGCTGGCCAGACCGACCAACCCATGCGCCAGCCGGTCATCGCATAGGTCTTGGACCAGCCATTGAGCAGAATCAGCCGGTCGCGAATCTCCGGATAGCTCAGCAGGCAGACATGCTCCTCGCCGTCATAGAGCATCTGGTCGTAGATCTCGTCCGACATGATTGCGACATGTGGGAAGCGGGCGAGGCCAGCCACCAGCTTGTCGACCTCGGCTTTTGGCGTGACGCCGCCTGTGGGGTTGGCTGGCGAGTTGATGATGAGCAGGCGCGTCTTCGGCGTGATGAGCGCCAGCGTCTCTTCCGCCGAGAAGGCGAAGCCGTTCTCCTCGCGGATCGGCACCGGGATGGGCGTCGCACCCGTGAACTCGATCATCGAGCGATAGATCGGGAAACCCGGATCGGGATAAAGGATTTCCGCGCCCGGCTCGCCGAACATCAGGATGGCCATGAACATGGTGACCTTGCCGCCGGGCACGATCATGACATTGTCCGGCGAGACCTCGACCTTGAAACGGCGGTGCAGGTCGGCGCTCACAGCCTCGCGCAAGGGCGCAATGCCGGTTGCGGGCGTGTAGCCATGATGGCCATCCCGCAGGGCCTTGATGGCCGCCTCGACAATGTGTGGCGGAGTGGGGAAGTCCGGCTGGCCGATGCCGAGATTGATGATGTCGCGCCCTTGCGCTGCCAATGCGGTGGCGCGCGCCAGAACAGCAAAGGCGTTCTCTTCGCCAATGCGGGAGAAAGCGGGCGCGACATGCAGCATGGTGATGACCTTCTGGCGTTTGTGGCAGGCAAGAGCTGTTGCTTTGCGCTGTGATTTAGAGTGACCTGTGCGCGGAAATCAAATCGATTGAAATGCAGCCCGCGCATGACGACGAACGATGCATGACGGGGCGTCTGGGGAGCGAGACATGACCAAGGTTCCGGCCAAGGCCAAAACCAAGACGGAGAGCAAGTTGCCGGCGCAGCCGACAGTGGCTCTGCCAGCCAAGGCCAAGGCCTCGGCCAAGCGCCG
>JANMMX010000215.1:0-20310 GCA_031373605.1 Allobosea sp.
ACCGCGATGCTCTGCGTGCTGGCGCTGGAACGCCATGGCGCGAAACCTGCCGACGGCCCCGTGCTCGTCACAGGCGCGGCGGGTGGCGTGGGCTCCGTCGCCATCACGCTGCTGAAGAAGGCAGGCTGGCATGTCATCGCCTCGACCGGCCGTTCGGAAGAGGCTGACTATCTCAAAGGCCTGGGTGCCGCCGAGATCATCGATCGCAACGAGCTGTCCATCGCCGGTCGCCCGCTCGGCAAGGAGCGCTGGGCGGCAGCGGTCGATTCCGTCGGCTCGCACACGCTCGCCAATGTGCTGGCCATGACGCGCTATGGTGGCGCGGTCGCTGCCTGCGGGCTGGCGCAAGGCATCGACCTGCCGGCCTCGGTTGCGCCCTTCATCCTGCGTGGCGTGGCGCTGCTGGGCATCGACTCCGTCATGTGCCCCAGGCCAAGGCGCATCGAGGCATGGGCGCGTCTGGCGCGCGATCTTGATGCGGCGAGCCTCTCGGCCATGACAACGACGATCTCGCTCGATCAGGTGATGGAGTCAGGGCAGGCCATCCTTGATGGCAAGGTGCGTGGGCGCATCGTGGTCGAGATCGGCTGAAGCTTGCTGCGAAAAAGCGGGAACCGGTTTTTCTCGAAAGGCATGCGGTCAAAAGCGGGCTAAACGCGCTCCGGGCCTGTGCCCTCGATCAGCGCGCGCCTGCGCGTCAGCTCGTTGCTGCAGAAATCCATGAAGGCGCGCACGCGCGGCGCATGGCGGATGTCGGGGTGGGTCAGCACCCAGAGGCCGGTCGCGAAATCCGGGTTCGGCGGCATGACGCGCTTGAGACCGGGGCGCGTATCACCGATGAAACAGGGAAGCGGGCCGATGCCGATGCCCGCTTCGATGGATTCGGCCAGCCCCAGCACCGCCGAAGTCTTCAGCGCGATGCGCTCAGGCGCCACACGCTCCCGCACGAAGCGCGAAGCCTTGATATGGCCGAGCTGGTCGCCAAGCGTCACCCAGTTGCGCTCGAAGATCTCGGCACTGCAGGCGCTGGCTGGCGGCAGCGTCGTGTCCGCCCTGCTGCCATAAATCGCCCAGACCAGCGAAGCCACGCGCCTGCCCACCAGCGTATCAGGCGGAGCATCGCTGGCGCGCACGGCGACATCGGCATCGCGCCGCGACAGGTTGAGCGCCTGATTGCCAATGACGACATCCAGACGAATTGTCGGATGGCTGAGGCGGAAGGCCGCAAAGATCGGGATCAGGCAGTGCAGGAACAGCGTGTCGGTGGTGGTGACGCGCACCTCGCCAGAGGGCGCAATGTCGCGCCCGGCAATGCGGCGGCCGAACGCCGTCACGTCCTCGTCCATGCGCAAGGCCAGCGCCGCCATCTCCTCGCCAGCGGGTGTCGCGATATAGCCAGTCTTGCGACGCTCGAAGAGAGTCAGACCCAGCTGTTCCTCGATCTGGCCGAGGCGGCGGAACACGGTGGAGTGGTTGACGCTCAGGATCGTCGCAGCACCGGTCAGCCCGGCTGAATCGGCAATCGCCTTGATGAGTCGGAAGTCATCCCAGGCAAGATTGGCCATCACGTCTCGGCTCCCTCGCTGGCAATGTGGTCTCTGCCCAGCTCCTTGCATTGCTGCAAGATCACGATGGCTTGGAAGTGCTGCTGTGGCAAGCGCGCGAAGGCCGCTTCAGCGTTTTCGCGGGTGATTCAGCGTTCGGCAGAAGCCCGGCGCAACCTGTCATTGATCGCATCTCCAAGGCCCTCCATGGGAACAGGCGCGACATTGATTTCAGCCGCGCCGCTGGCATCAAGGCGTCGCAGCGCGGCAAAGAGATTGGCTGCTGCTTCCAGCAGGTCTCCTGTGGCAGAGAGGGTCTCTGCCTGCCGGGCCAGCCCTGCCTCCTTCGACAGGGGGCCAAATCCGAGCCAGGCCTGCCCGGATACAGGGCTTGTCGCATTCATGAAAAGCCGGGCGCGCGGCGCATAGTGCGAGGCCAGTTGCCCCGGTGCGCGTGGGCTGGCGCTTTCATGCGTGTCGATCGCCAGCGAGCGGCCAATCACGGCCTCGATGCGTCCGCGCTCAAGACCGCCTGGCCGCAGCAGGTGTGCCGTTCCGCCAAGGCAGGCGATGATGGTGGATTCGACACCGATCCCGGTCGGTCCCGCATCGAGGATCAAATCGACACGACCATCAAGGTCGGCCAGAACGTGGCTGGCCGTGGTTGGGCTGATATGGCCCGAAAGATTGGCCGAGGGCGCGGCAATGGGGCGGTCAACTGCTTCAAGCAGCGCCAGCGCCACCGGATGATCCGGCACACGCAGCGCCACGCTGTCGAGCCCGGCTCGTGCCAGATCGCACACCGTCGTGCCGTTTGACACCGGCACCACCAGTGTCAGCGGTCCGGGCCAGAAGGCTTTGGCGAGTGCCAGCGCCTGAGCGTCGAACAGGCCTTGCGCCCGTGCCGCGTCAAGGG
Source organism: Allobosea sp. (assembly GCA_031373605.1). GTDB lineage: Bacteria > Pseudomonadota > Alphaproteobacteria > Rhizobiales > Beijerinckiaceae > Allobosea. Next base: position 2,461 of record JANMMX010000215.1, read on the forward strand.
TCGCGACATGCGCAATCAGCGGGTTGAAGGAAGGGCGACCCTTCGCGGCATAGATGCCGGCCACAGCGCGGCCATCGGTCGCGTCCGCGCCCAGGCCATAGACGGTCTCTGTCGGCAGCGCCACAAGGCCGCCCGCCCGCAAACAGGCTGCAGCCTCCGTGATTCCCTCGCGGTCACTGGCCATCAGCCTTGTTTGTCGTCCGCCTGAAATCATGTGTCGTGATACCTTGCTTTGGAAAAGCGATTGATCCAATACAGTTCATATATAAACTATTCTGCACATCCTGTGGCGCTGAACCGCGAGCGCTGGCATGATGACCGATATGCAGCGCCAAGCGGATAGTGCCGCCGGTGCGTCCGCGTCAATGACAAGCCGGGCGAAGGTCCAGCCTCGAAGCTGGCCAGCCACCAAGGGAGTGAAGCCATGACCTATCGTGCCCCCGTCGACGACATGCTGTTCACCATGCGCCATGTCGCGGGCCTTGACAGGCTGATCGCGGATGGGCTGGCACCGGAACTGGCCGATGATCTCACCGAAGCCGTGCTCGAAGAAGCCGGCAAATTTGCCAATGATGTGATTGCGCCGCTCAACCGCGTTGGTGACGCCCATGGCACCAAGTTGAACGATGGCCGGATCACCACACCGCCGGGCTGGAAGGAAGCCTACAAATCCTGGACAGAAGCGGGCTGGAATGCCCTGCCCGCGCCGGAAGCCTTTGGTGGGCAGGGCCTGCCCAATCTGGTGCAGTCGGCCTGTATCGAGATGTGGAACTCGGCCTCCATGGCCTTTGCATTGGGGCCTTTGCTTACAGCAGGCGCCATCGAGGCTGTGCATGCCCATGGCACGGACGACCTCAAGCGCATCTACCTCGCCAAGCTGGTTTCCGGCGAATGGATGGGCACGATGAATTTGACCGAGCCGCAGGCGGGCTCGGATCTGAACGCGCTGCGCTCGAAGGCTGAGCGCCAGGCCGATGGCAGCTACAAGATCTCCGGCACCAAGATCTACATCACCTATGGCGAGCATGATCTGACGGACAACATCATCCATCTGGTGCTGGCGCGCCTGCCGGATGCACCGGCTGGCACGCGCGGCATATCGCTGTTTCTCGTGCCCAAGTTCATGGTCAATGCCGATGGCTCGCTCGGCGCGCACAATGACCTGCGCTGCAGCGGCATCGAGCACAAGCTCGGCATTCATGCCTCGCCCACCTGCACCATGATCTTCGGGGACAATGGCGGCGCCACCGGCTATTTGCTGGGGCAAGAGAACAAGGGCCTCGCCTGCATGTTCACGATGATGAACAATGCCCGTCTTGGCGTGGCGCTGCAGGGCGTGGCGATTGCCGAGCGCGCCTACCAGCAGGCGCTGGCCTATGCCAATGACCGCCGCCAGGGCCGCGCGCCGGGCGAGACGGGCGATGGCATGAGCCGCATCATCGCGCATCCCGATGTGCGCCGCATGCTGATGGACATGCGCGCCAAGACGCGGGCGGCCCGCGCCATTTCCTACATGACAGCTGAGGCGCTCGACCGCGCGCATCGTGCGAAAACGCCGGAGGCTCGCAAGGCGGCTGCCGAGCGCGCAGCCATCCTGACACCCGTCGCCAAGGCCTATGCCACTGATATCGGCATTGAGGTCGCCTCCACCGGCGTGCAGGTCCATGGCGGCATGGGCTTTGTCGAGGAAACGGGTGCGGCCCAGCATCTGCGCGATGCGCGCATTGCCGCGATCTATGAGGGCACCAATGGCATTCAGGCGATCGATCTGGTGATGCGCAAGCTGCCGCTCTCCGGCGGCGATGCCGTGCGCGATCTGATTGCCGAGATGCGCCAGATCGTGAAACATGTGGCCAGCGCCAACTCGCCCACATTCGGCCATGCGCCGGGCCGCCTGAAAGCGGCGGTCGATGCGCTGGACCGCGCCACCACCTGGATGCAGGACGCCATTGTCAGCCGACCAGATGACGCGCTTGCCAGCGCCACGGCCTATCTCAAGCTCTTTGCGCTGGCACAGGGCGGCACCGCGCTCGCCACCAAGGCACTGGCAGCGCGCGCGCTGATGGACGAGGCGGATGCCGTCGATGAGACCCATGCCGCCCGTGTCATCACAGCGCGCTTCTTTGCCGAGCATTTGGCCTCGGAAGCCACGTCGCTGGAACTGGCAGTGACCGAGGGCGCAGGTGCCATCAACGAGGCCGTTGCGGTGTTCGGCGCGTGAAGCTCGTGCCGAAAGGCCCGGTCGCGGTAAAGCCTCTGGCTGACAAGGTCTGCCTTGTCGCCGGCGCTTCGCGCGGGCTCGGCCGTGGCATTGCAAGAGCGCTGGGCGCAGCCGGGGCGACAGTCGTCGTCACAGGCCGCTCCAGCGAGGCAGGTCCGCGCACGGACAACCGGTCCGAGACCTTCGAGGACACGGCACGCGAGGTCGATCTGGCCGGCGGGCGTGGCCACCCCTATCGCTGCGACCATATTGTCGAGCGCGAGGTTGACCAGCTGGTCTCATGGGCGCTGCGACGCTTCGGGCGGATCGATGTGATGGTCGACGCGGTCTGGGGCGGCAACGAGGGCTATGATGGCGAGCGCTATCCCGATGGCTCGGCCTTTGGTGCCACCTTCTGGCGCAGGCCCGTGGCAAGGCTGGGGCAGGGTTTCGAGAGCGGTGTCTATGCGCAGCTGCTGCTGGCGCGCGCGGTGGCCCCGGCCATGGTCAGCGCCAGATCCGGCCTGATGGTGACCGTCAGCTACGACACCAGCGCCTATCTCGGAGATGTTTTTTACGATGCCGCCAAGGCTGCGATGAACCGCATGACGCTTGCCATGGCGCATGAACTCAAACCTTATGGCGTGACGGCGCTGGGCCTCTCGCCCGGACATGTGCTGACCGAGCGCGTGCGCGATGCCGGGATGGCCGACGAGACGACCGAGACGCCGCTCTACGCCGGGCGCGCGGTGGCTGCCCTTGCAGCTGACGCAAATGTGGCGCGCCATGCAGGCAAGGTGCTGCATGTGGCTGATCTTGCCGCAACTTATGGATTCACCGATGCGGATGGCGCGCAGCCTGCCCGCTTCGAACTCACGCCTTAAAACAAGCTCGAAAAACAAGGGAGATCACACCATGTCACTCAAGGGAAAAACTCTTTTCATCACCGGCGGTTCACGCGGCATTGGCCTTGCCATCGCGCTGAGGGCCGCTCGCGACGGCGCCAATGTCACCATTGCCGCCAAGACAGCCGAACCGCACCCCAAGCTGCAGGGCACGATCTACACGGCTGCTGCCGAGATCGAGGCGGCTGGCGGCAAGGCGCTGCCGATCATGGCCGATGTGCGCGAGGAGGCGAGTGTTGCCGAAGCCTTGGCCAAGACGGCCGAGACCTTCGGCGGCATCGACATCGTCGTGAACAATGCCAGCGCCATCCAGCTGACCAACACGCCGATGACCGACATGAAGCGCTATGACCTGATGAACGGCATCAACACGCGCGGCACCTACATGGTCTCGAAACATGCCATTCCCTATCTCGAGAAATCTGCCAATCCGCACATCCTGATGCTGTCGCCGCCGCTGGATCTGAAGACGCATTGGTTTGCGCCGCATCTGGCCTATTCCATCGCCAAATACGGCATGAGCCTGTGTGTGCTGGGGCTGGCGGGCGAACTGGCAGAGCGCGGCATTGCCGTGAACGCGCTCTGGCCCCGCACGACGATTGCGACCGCTGCCGTGCAGAACCTTCTGGGCGGGGACAAGATGGTGCAGGCCAGCCGCACGCCTGAGATCATGGGGGACGCCGCCTACATGATCTTCAACAAGCCCTCGCGCCAGTTCTCCGGCAACTTCCTGATCGATGATACCTTCATGGCAGGCGAGGGCGTGACCGATTTCCTGCCCTATCGTGTCGATCTCACCGTGCCTCTGATGCCGGATTTCTTCGTGCCGACAGAGATCGCACCGCCAAAGGGCGTCAAGGGCGGGGTGTAATCAAAGATCGGCAGGCAAACTCGCGCAGGCAGGCGCGCTCGCCCGGAATTGTCTTGCCGCTGTCATGTTGGAGCGTTTCAGGCTAGCTGGCGTTTCTAACGCGGGCCGCACGTGCGCTTCGTGCTGCTGCGCAACAAGGTGATGGCATGATTACAACTCACGGCATGTGCCCCAGGCAGGGCGACCGGTTCGAGCACCGGCAGCTCTACCAGGGGGATGATATTCCCGACAACGCCGTCTGGATCGACATGCTGTCGCCAACGCCGGAAGAGGATGCGCTGGTCGAGGCGCATCTGGGCATCGCCATTCCGACGCGCGAGGAAATGCGCGATCTGGAGCCGTCCGAGCTGATCTACAACGAGGGCGGCGCGCGCTACATGACCGCGCGCATCATCTGCAAATCGCTGACCGAAGTGCCGAAGCTCGCCGATGTCACCTTCATCCTGACCGAGAAGGCGCTGGTGACCGTGCGCTACGACGAGCCGGGCTCGTTTGCCATCTTCCTCAACCGTGTCACCAAGCCGGATGCCTGCGCTCCACTGCCGGAAGCGGTGCTTGATGGCCTGATTGAGTCCGTCGTTGACCGGGCCGCCGAGGTGCTGCGCGGCGTTGGTGACCAGATCGATGCCTCTTCACGTCAGATTTTCGAGCCTGGCTCGGCATCGGTCGAGAAGGAGCGCTATCACCGCGTGCTGCGCGACATCGGCCAATATGGCCAGGTTATCTCCAATGTGCGCGAAAGCATGGTCTCCATCGAGCGCGTGTTGCTGTTTCTCTCGGCGAATTACCAGCGCCCGCAAAAGACGGCGGGCTTTGCCGCCGAATGGCGCACGGCCCTGCGCGATGTGCAGGCCATCGAGGAACATGCGACGTTCCTGTCGTCCAAGTTGCAGTTCAACATGGATGCGACACTGGGTCTGGTCACCATCGAACAGAACCTCACCAACATCGAGCAGAACAAGATCATCAAGCTGTTCTCGGTCGTCTCGGTGGTGCTGATGCCGCCAACCCTGATCGCCTCGATCTACGGCATGAACTTCAAGGTCATGCCGGAGCTGGAGTGGCGGTTCGGCTATCCCATGGCCATCGTCATGATGATCGTCGCTGCCGTGCTGCCCTATCTGTTTTTCCGCTGGAAACGCTGGTTTTAGCGTCTCGCGCCAATCAGGAATTCCAGATTACCATCGCCGCCCTCGACAGGCGAGGGGATGAACCCGATCTCGGCAAAGCCGAGGCTGGCGACAAGCTGGCGCACATCCTGACAGACGCGGTCGTGGACGCTCGCATCGCGCACCACGCCCTTCTTGAGCGCGGCCCGTCCCGCCTCGAATTGCGGCTTGATGAGCGCCACCAGAGTCGCTTGCGGCGCCAGCAGCTTCGCAACAGCAGGCATCACCAGCGCCAGCGAGATGAAGCTGACATCGATTACGCCAAGCTGTGGCATGGGCTGGATCAGCCCAGCCTCCAGCGTGCGGATGTCCTGCCCCTCGAACGACGTCACCCTGCGGTTGCCGGCCACCTTCGCATGCAGCTGGCCATGCCCGACATCCACTGCAAAGACATGGGCTGCACCGCGCTGGAGCAGGGCATCGCTGAAACCACCGGTCGATGCACCGGCATCAAGGCAGGTGAGGCCTGCCGGCTCGATCCCGAAGGCATCGAGCGCCGCTGCCAGCTTCACGCCGCCGCGTGAAACGTAAGGATGCGGTGCGCTCGCCTCGATCCTCGCATTGGTCGGCAATGTGCTGGAGGCTTTGGCAACCACGGCGCCATCGGCCAGGATCAGGCCTGCCTCGATGGCGGCCTGCGCCCGTGCCCGACTTTCGAAAAGACCGCGCGCCACCAGAAGCTGGTCAGCACGCTGCCTCGCCGTCACGCGCGCCGGGCCTTGCCGCCCGCCTTCAGCGCAGCCTCTGCCACCTGCGCGATGCTGTCGGCGTCAAGGCCTGCATCCGCATACATCTGGTCGGGCTTGCCATGGTCCTGAAATGTGTCAGGCAAGGTCAGTGTGCGGACCTTCAGCCCCTGATCGAGCAGGCCTTCAGAAGCCATGAACTGCAGCACTTGCGCCCCGAAACCGCCGGTGGAGCCCTCTTCTACCGTGATGAGCACATCATGGCTGGAGGCCAGTTTGCGGATGAGCGCAAAGTCCAGCGGCTTGGCAAAGCGCGCATCGGCCACCGTCGTGCTGTAGCCGCGCTGGGCGAGCTGCTCGGCGGCATGCTGGCAGGCCTGCAAGCGCGTCCCCAGCGACAGCAGCGCGACCTGCTGCCCCTCGCGCACCACGCGGCCACGGCCAATCTCCAGTGGCACGCCCTGTTCCGGCATGTCGACGCCCACGCCATCGCCGCGTGGATAACGCAGCGCGATGGGCCCTGAATCATGCGCGGCGCAGGTCGCGACCATGTGCACCAGTTCGGCCTCATCGGCCGCCGCCATCACGACCATATTGGGCAGGCAGCAGAGATAGGCCAGATCGAAGGCGCCTGCATGGGTGGCGCCGTCTGCACCCACCAGCCCGGCCCGATCGAGTGCAAAACGCACCGGCAGGTTCTGGATGGCGACATCATGCACCACCTGGTCATAGGCGCGCTGCAGAAAGGTGGAGTAGATCGCGCAGAACGGCCGGTAGCCTTCAGTGGCGAGACCTGCGGCAAACGTGACAGCATGCTGCTCGGCAATACCGACATCGAAGGTGCGGTCCGGGAAAGCCTTGCCGAAACTGTCGATGCCGGTGCCCGATGGCATGGCCGCCGTGATCGCGACAATGCGCGGATCGCGTGTCGCCTCGGCAATGAGCGCCTGACCGAACACCTTGGTGTAGCTTGGCGCATTCGACGGCGTCTTGGCCTGTGCGCCGGTGACGACATCGAACTTGACCACGCCGTGATACTTGTCGGCGCTGGCTTCGGCGGGTGCATAACCTTTGCCCTTCTGCGTCACGACATGGACGAGGATGGGCCCCCTCTCCATATCACGCACATTCTTCAGAACCGGCAGCAGATGGTCGAGATTGTGCCCGTCCACCGGGCCGACATAGTAGAAGCCCAGCTCCTCAAACATGGTGCCACCAGCCCAGTAGCCACGGGCAAACTCCTCGGTCTTGCGGGCCTTGTCGTAGAAGAATTTCGGCAGGCGCTGCGCCAGCTGCTTCGCCGTCTGGCGCAAGGTGCGATAGGTGCGGCCCGAGACAAGCCTTGCGAGATAGGCCGACATGGCGCCCACGGGTGGAGCAATCGACATGTCATTGTCGTTGAGAATGACGATGAGGCGCGAGTGCATCGCGCCGGCATTGTTCATAGCCTCATAGGCCATGCCCGCTGACATCGCGCCATCGCCAATGACTGCGACGACATTGTTCTTGCCGCCCTTGAGGTCGCGCGCGACCGCCATGCCAAGACCAGCCGAGATCGAGGTGGAGGACTGCGCCGCGCCAAACGGGTCATATTCGCTCTCGACACGCCGGGTGAAGCCGGAGAGCCCGCCCGGCATGCGCAGGGTCCGGATGCGTTCACGCCGACCTGTCAGGATCTTGTGGGGATAGGCCTGATGGCCAACATCCCAGACCAGCCGGTCCTCCGGCGTGTTGAAGACGTGATGCAGCGCCACCGTCAATTCGACGACGCCGAGTCCCGCGCCCAGATGGCCGCCGGTGACGGACACGGCATCGATCATCTCCAGACGCAGCTCATCCGCCACCTGCCGCAGCGAGGACTCTGGCAAACGCCTCAGGGCGTCTGGTGTGGCAATCGTATCGAGCAACGGAGTCGAAGGTCGGGTCACGAGCAGCGTGTCCTGATGAAATGTCGTCGGTCAGCGATGGGCTGACGGTTGCGATACAGCCTGATTGTGGCGGGAGCAATTGTCCATTGCGCGAAACAGACCATACCCGACAGCCTGCCGCCCTGTCTCCGGTCTATTGCCGCACACCAAGCCGCAGGCCGGGCGAGGGGCGCTCGGCCATCACCTCACGCCGAAAACGAAAAAGGGCTGCCGGGCGCCCCGTGGTGCGCGTGGTTTCGCCGGTGGATTCCACCAGCGCTCCTGCTTCGACCAGCCGCCGGAAGTTCTGCTTGTGTAAAAGGCGGCCGGAAATGGCTTCTGCGGTCGTCTGCAAGGCCGTCAGCGTGAAGCTGTCGGTCATCAGCTCAAAAATCACCGGGCGGTATTTCAGCTTGGCCCGCAGGCGGCCAATGGCTGTCGCCAGAATGCGGCGATGATCGTCGCGCATCGCTTCACCCAGGAGTGGCGTCTCGCCCGGCGAGGCTTCTCCCCGATCCCGCCATGCCTCGGCGATCAGGCCCGCATCATAGAGCAGTTCATAGCGCTCGAGCGCCTTCTCCTCGTCCCAAAGTGTCAGTCCATCGCCGAAGCACAGGGCGAGCCGCTGCGGACGTGGCATCAGCCGCCGCTCGGCATCCAGCTTTTGCCCGGCGCGATCTGCGCTCCAAAGGCGCAAGGCGGGCAAGATCAGAGCGTCAATCAGCGCAGGCCGCCCTTTGCGCCAGTCCTCCCAGGGGAAGAACTGGTACCACGGCTGGAAGGCAGAGCTGATGTTGCCGCTTGAGGTCTGCGCCGTGGCGCGGGTCAATGCGAGATAGCCCACCGAGACTGGGTGTGGCCCACTTGCCGATGGCTGCTTCAGCCGCCCCCGGTCGCCAAAGGTGTAAAGCTGCTCGCAGTAGCCAAGTTCCAGCCCGGTCTGGTCGCTGACCCAGCTGCGCAGGCCAATCTCGAATGTGCGGTGCAAGGCAGGATCAAAAGGGCCTGATGGCAGGCCGGGGATGGCGCGCTGGCCGGACGGCGCTTCGTTAGGCCCGGTTTTCGCCGTGAGGATCTGCGGCACCCCCCCTGTGACAGCCACGATCGCTGCACCCAGATCAATCGAGACGCTGCCGACCTGAACTGCGCGCGATGCCATGTTCAGTCCAGCGCCAGCCGGAAAGGCGCGCCCTCGAATGCATCCTCGCCACGCCCGATGGCGGCGATGGCGCGTGTCATCCGCCCATCCCTGTCCAGGATGCTGTCTGCCAGCGCCACCAGCCTGGCATTGGGTGTCGCCGAGGGGGAAACTGCCCGCAGCGTCTGCGCCACCTCGTCCTCGTCGCGCTTGGGCTTCAACGCGCAAGTGACGATGAAAGCTGCCGCCGTGGAGCGGCTGATCCCGGCCCAGCAATGGATCAGGAGGGGGGCCTGCCGGTCCCACTTCCTGGCAAAGGCCAGCAGCTGATGAACCTGTCCCTCGCCGGGCAGGATATGCCCGTCCATAGGCGCGACAATGTCGGACATGCCCAGGAACAGATGGCGCTCTTGCGCAATCGCAGGCGGACGCTCCACCACTGTATTGACGTTGATGAGCGTCACGACATGGCTGGCTTGGATGGCCGCTGCCGTTTCATGAAGCCGGGCGAGAGAGGAAACGTGAATGTCTGGCATGCCACGGGCTTAGCCCGATTCTGTGTGACACTGAACTGGCACGCGCCGTAAATCAGGCGGCCTTGGTCAGAGTGAAATCCACCCGCACGGCATCATAGGGAAACTGCACGCCCGGCCCGGCGCGCTCCAGCAGACCGGCATCCAGCAGGGCGTGGACGTCGCCATGCACAGCCTTCACATCGCGCCCAACCCGACGCGCCACTTCACGTATGGCCAGCGGCCCCTGTCCAGTCATGGTCCTGAGAATGTCCCAACGCTTGGCAGTCAGAACCTTCCAAAGCAGTTCAGCAGTTGCAAAGGACAGGAATTCACCCTGCACATCACCCCGAAAGGCGGCTTGCATCCGGCGCTTGGCATCGCCGATTGAGGACACATTGAGGGTCACGGTGCTCATTCTTGTGTCTCCCCTTCTCTCATCATTGCGTCAACATCAGTCCAGAAATCGGCCTGAAGAGCCTCCAGCGTCGTAAACCTGTAACCAGTTTCTTCAGTGCCCAGATGCCTGTGATCGCCCTTGCCGGCCTCATTGTCGTAGCGCAGCACACAGGCACCGGACCGGACGAGCGCCAGCCGGTATTTGAACCCATGCTGCGAGCCGCGCACAGGCTCGGGCACGCGCCAGACCACGACTTCAACAAAGGCCGACCCAGTCAGGATCAGCCGTTCGCGCAGCAGCAGGATCGCATCCATGTTGGATGATGCTCCAACATCTTGCTGTTGTCAATGACTCCAACAACCGGTGGACCTTCGGCATCCCTTGCTGGGTGCGCCTTACCCGCCCAGCAGATGCTCAAACCGCGCCACAAACCGGCTCTGTGCTTCTGCCGTTGGCCAGGGCGCCAGCATCGCGTGCACGGCGCGGGGCAGGGGCTCTGGTGCGCCGAAGAATTTCAGCGCCTCATCGCGCTGGAAACCGGCAAGCTCGGTTGCCTCAAGGAAGGCGGCGATGCGGTCTGCCTGCTTGATCTGCTTGGCCAGCGTCGGCGTCATCATGGCCGGCAACCCAAAACGCAAGAGGATGGCGCTCATCAGCCGGTTCTCGACGCTCTTGTAGGTCTCGCCGACAGCTGCCTTGAATGGCGAGATGATGTCGCCGATCACATATTCGGGCGCATCATGCAGCAGCGCCATCAGCCTTGAGCGGTCGCTCCAGTCCGGATGCAGATGGCTGGCAATGGCCTCCACCAGCAGCGAGTGCTGCGCCACCGAAAAGCTGTGCTCGCCATGCGTCTGCCCGTTCCAGCGCGCGACGCGGGCCAGCCCATGGGCAATGTCCTCGATCTCGACATCCAGCGGCGAGGGGTCCAGCAGGTCGAGCCTGCGGCCTGACAGCATCCGTTGCCAGGCGCGCGGCGGGGCAGGCGGCTTGGCCACGGTTCAGCGCCGCGCCAGCACGGCGCATTCCTCGCGCCGGAAGCAGCCTGTGAGATGGTCATTCACCAGCCCGCAGGCCTGCATGAAAGCATAGACGATTGTCGGGCCGCAGAAGGTGAAGCCGGCCTTCTTCAACTCTTTCGACATGGCCACCGAGATCGCGGTCTCGGTCGGCACTTCTTCCATCGAACGGAAGCTGTTCTGCAGCGCGATGCCATCGAGATGGCGCCAGAGATAGCTGGAAAAATCCTGCTTCTCCTGAATGGCGAGATAGGCGCGTGCATTCTTCACCGCGCCCTCGATCTTGCCGCGATGGCGCACAATGCCGGGATTGGCGAGCGCCCGCGCCACATCGGCTTCAGTCCAGCGCACAAGCTTCTCCGGCTCGAAACCATCGAAAACCTGCCGGAACGTCTCGCGCTTCTTCAGGATGGTGATCCAGGACAATCCGGCCTGGAAGCCATCCAGCACCAGCTTCTCGAACAGCGCCCGGCTGTCATACTCGGGCACGCCCCAGTCCGTGTCGTGATAGCTGACATAGAGCGAGTCCGTGCCCGGCCACGGGCAGCGGGCCTTGCCGTCAGGGTGGGTGATAACGGTGCGCTCGGTCATGCGGGAGCCCCACCAAAACCGGCTTCGCCCGGAAAGGGAAAAGTCACGAAGGCAGGCTTCTCGAGTGTGAAGGCCAAGCCTCCTGCGAGCAGGGGCGCCCCGGCCGCCAGCGCATCGGCCACCTTGTCCAGCCGCAGCATGGCCAGTCCGCGGCCTTCTGCGGTTGAACCCACCTTGCCCAGAGACCTGCCACCGGCAGTGACGTCCACGCCCCATTCGCTGCGGATGCCATCTGCAAAGCGGATCGGAACGATGCGCGTGCGGGCGGTGCCGCGATGCTGCATCCGCGAGACGATTTCCTGTCCCACATAGCAGCCCTTGCTGAATGAGGCGCCGCCCAGTTGGTCCATCAGCGCCTCGTGCGGGAAGGCGTCGCCATAGGTGAAATCCTTGGCCCCATCGGGCACGCCAAGCGCAATGCGATGCGCGTGATAAGCCATCGCATCGTCGCCGAAGGTAGCCGCATGGGCGCGGTCTGCGATGGCGCGCTTTCCCATGGCAGGCAGGCGCGGATCGACAAAGACCAGGCCATCATCATCGCTCAGCGTGGCACCCGCAAAGGCTGCAAGCACAGCAGCGGTTTCGCTCAGGTTCTCGATCGTTACCTGCGCGCGCAGCTTGTAGAGGCCGAGCCGTCTTGCCAGCGCGTCAGCCAGCAGCAAAGGCACATCGAGCAGGAAACCGCCGCCCTCGTCCCCGGAGGCGTTGATGATGAAGAAATCGGCGATGATCTTGCCCTGTGGCGTCAGCAGCGCGCCAAAGCCGGGCCGTTCTGGCGAGACTGCGTCCATGTCGCAGGTCACCAGCCCCTGCATGAAGCTGCGCGCGTCAGTGCCATTGATGCGTAGCACGGCGCGGTCGATGAGGTGGACAGGTGGTGTGTCGGTCATGCATGCGCGCCTGAAAGAATCAGCATTTGGCTTTCGCTGAACGGGAGCTGCAGTTAAGCACGAAGTCAGCGGGCCTCAACCTTCGCCCGCGTGATTGTCATCGAATCCCAGCGGAGACCTGCCATGCCTGCGATGTTCGACACGGTTTTCCGCCATGGCACTGTCGTGAATCATGATGGCCGCAGCCAGCGCGACATTGGCGTCACGGCAGGGCGCATCGCGGCCATTGGCGATCTCTCGCAGGCCTCGAGCGGCGAGGTGATCGATTGCACCGGCCTGCACATCCTGCCCGGCGTGATCGACAGTCAGGTCCATTTCCGCGAACCGGGTCTGGACCACAAGGAAGATCTCGGAACCGGTTCGCGCTCCGCCGTGCTGGGCGGTGTCACCAGCGTCTTCGAGATGCCGAACACCAATCCGCTGACAACCGATGAAGCGACGCTGGCCGACAAGGTCAGGCGTGGCCACCACCGCATGCATTGCGATTTCGCCTTCTGGGTTGGCGGCACACACGAGAACGCAAAACACGTGGCCGAGCTGGAGCGGCTGCCGGGTGCCGCCGGCATCAAGGTGTTCATGGGCTCCTCCACGGGCTCACTTCTGGTCGAGGATGACGAGGGTGTCACGCAGATCCTCAGTCGCACGCGCCGCCGCGCTGCCTTCCATTCCGAAGACGAGATGCTGCTGCGCGAGCGCATGCATCTGCGCGTTCCGGACGATCCGTCTTCGCACCCCGTCTGGCGCTCGCCGGACGTCGCGCTGCGCTGCACGCAGCGGCTCATCGCGATTGCCCGCAAGACGGGTGCGCGCATCCATGTGCTGCACATCTCGACTGGCGACGAAATTCCGCTGCTGCAGGCCAACAAGGATCTGGTCTCGGCAGAAGCCACGCCGCATCACCTGACGCTGGTCGCACCCGATTGCTACGAGCAGCTCGGCACCTACGCGCAGATGAACCCGCCCGTGCGCGACGAAAGCCACCGCGCCCGCATCTGGCAGGGGCTGAGCGAGGGCGTCATCGATGTGCTGGGCTCCGACCATGCGCCGCACACGCATGAAGAGAAGCGCCATGCCTATCCTGCCAGCCATTCAGGCATGACCGGTGTGCAGACGCTGGTGCCGATCATGCTCGATCATGTGAATGCCGGGCGGCTGACGCTGGAGCGCTTTGTCGATCTCTCCAGCCACGGGCCGCAGCGCATTTTCGGCATCGCAGGCAAGGGGCGGATCGCGGCAGGCTATGACGCCGACTTCACCATCGTCGATCTCAAGCGTCGCGAGACGATCCGCAATGCGCAGGTGGCCTCGCGCTGCGGCTGGACGCCTTATGACGGCGTGACAGTCACAGGCTGGCCGGTCGGCACCGTCGTGCGCGGCTGCCGTGTCATGTGGGAAGGCGAGGTCGCCACGCCATCAACTGGCGAGGCTGTGCGCTTTCAGGAGACGGTGAACAGTTAAAACCCGCTGCGTTCCGCGACTTCTCGTGAAATCAGCGACATTCATTGCACAATCGATTGCCATGGTGATTATACATATCCATGGCGTATGATGTGCTTGTCCAGGCAAGATCCAGGCTCCAAGGCCGACAAGGATGAGACATGAAAGCGCGCAAGCTCTCCGATGACATCGCCGATCGCCTGCGCACGATGATCTTGCAAGGCGTGCTTCGGCCCGGCGACAGAATTCAGAGCGAACGGCAGTTGGTCGAGACCATGTCCGCCTCGCGCCCCATAATTCGGGAAGCGCTGGGTGCGCTTGAAAGTGAGGGGTTGCTGCAGCTGAAACGCGGCGGCCTTTATGTCCGTGAATTGACGGCAGAGCCCATCCTTGAGCCGTTGGTGACGCTGTTCCGAAACGAGCCCAGCAGCTTCGACGACTATCTCGAGTTCCGGGAGGTGATCGAGGGCGCTGCGGCCTATTTCGCGGCCCTGCGCGCCACCGAGATTGATCGGCAAAGCCTCAGGCAAGCCTTTGATAATTTTGTGATAAGTCACGAAAAACAGGATCCGCGGCACGAAGCGGCGACGGATGCCGATTTTCACATCGCGATTTATGAGGCCTGCCATAATCTGGCGATCCTACACATCATGCGCGGCACCGCATCGCTTTTGCGCAATGATGTTTTCTACAACCGGACCCGGCTCTACAGCCGCGTAGGGTACAAGGAAGCGACAATCGAGCAGCACCGCCTGATCTATGAGGCGATCCTGAGCGGCAATCCGGAAGCTGCGCGCTTGGCTGCCCAGGCGCACATCACTTTCGTTCGCAAGGCCGTCGAAGAGCTGAAAAAGGCTGAGCTGCGCATGGATGTGGCACGGCGCAGGCTGACCGAGCGACAACAGTTCACCAGCATGGAATGATCCGAGACGTCAGTGCCAGGCCAGGGGTTTCCATGGCCATTGTGCATACCATGGTATGTTTTTAGAACCATGGACTTGACACTGGCCAATTGAATGACCCATGGATAATTCCACAGTCAAAGGCCGCCCGGCTTAGGCTGAAAGAATCCATGGGAGGATCATCATGAACCGTCGCAATCTCTTGCGCTGCGCTGCCATCAGCGCTGCCGCCATGATCTCCGCCAGCCCGGTGCTGGCGCAGGCCAAGAAAGTCACGATCAGCCACTCGTCGCCGGCAACCAGCCATTTCGGTCTTGCTGCGACTGCCTTCAAGCAATCTGTCGAGGCCAAATCCGGCGGTCGCTATCAGGTTGTGGTCCAGCGGCTCGACAACGAGCGCGAAGCCATGGAAGCCACGCAGTTCGGTGCGCAGGAATTTGCGCTCGGCTCCACCGGGCCGGCCGGCAACTTCGTGACCGATGTACGTGTCTTCGACGTGCCATTCCTGTTTCGCGACTATGCCCATGCGCGCGGCGTGCTCGACAGCGCCATCGGCAAGCAGGTGCTCGCGAAGTTTGAGGCGCGCGGCCTTGTTGGCATGGGCTTTGGTGAGAATGGCTTTCGCCACCTCACCACCAGCAGCAAGGAAGTGAAGGCGCCGGTTGATGTGAAGGGCCTCAAGATCCGGACAATGGAAAACCAGGTGCATATGCAGGCTTGGCAATCTGCTGGCGTGTTGCCGACACCGATGGCCTTCTCCGAGCTGCCACCTGCACTGCAGCAGGGCGTGGTCGATGGTCAGGAAAACCCGATTCCGGTCATCCTTTCCAACAACTTCAACCAGCTGCAGAAATACCTGTTTCTGACGGGCCATGTCTATTCGCCGGGCCTGCTTGTTGGCGCGGCCTCGTTCATGAAGGGGCTGAATGCAGCTGACCGGATGGTTTTCGAAGAGGCTTCGGCCGAGGCGATCAAGGTCAACCGTAACAAGGTCGAGCAGGACGAGCGCGACGGCGTCGCCGAGCTGCGCCGCCGTGGCATGGACGTGCGCGAGATGCCGAACAAGGAGGCTTTCCGTGAGGCCATGGCCACAGCCAATGCCGGCTTCGAAAAGCAGTTCGGTGCCGAACTCCTGAAGCAGATCCGCGACTGGAAAGCCAACTGATGTCAAGCTTCGCCGCATTTTGCAGGCGGGTCGACAAGGCGTTCATGCTGGCGGCGGCTGTCGCTGCCAGCATGTTCCTTGCGGTCGCGGTTGCTGCCGGGTTCTGGCAGGTGCTGTCCCGGTTTATCCTGTCCAATCCTTCCATCTGGTCCGAGGCGCTGGTGCGGCTCTCGCTGATCTGGATGGTGATGGTCGGACTGGGCGTCGCGCTGCGCCAAGGCGCTCTGGTGTCCATCGATATTGCGGAGGCTGCCTCGCGCGGCCTCGCGCGCAAGATCATCCATGTCGCAATCCTGCTGTCCAACCTGGTCCTGCTCTCGTCCTTGCTCTGGTTTGGCTGGGCCATGGCCGAGCGGGTGCGCTTTCAGGAAATGGCCGGCCTCGAAATTTCGATCAGCTGGGGCTATGCGGCCATCCCCATCGGCTGCATTTGCGGGCTGTTTGGCACCATTGCCCATTTCTTTGATCGCCGGTCGTCCGAGTTGGAGAACGCCGCATGACATCCGCCATGCTCACATCGATGCTGGTGCTTTTTGCCATCAGCGTGCCTGTCGCCATCGCCATCGGAATTGCCGGGCTTGTCGGGCTTCTGACTTACACAACCCTGCCACCGATCGTGATGGCGCAGCAGGTCTTCATTGCGCTTGACAGGTTTCCGCTGGCGGCGATCCCGTTCTTCATCCTCGCTGGAAACATCATGGATGTCGGCGGGCTTTCGCGGCGCCTTGTCGAGCTGGCACGCGCTTTTGTCGGTGGCGTCCAGGGCGGCCTTGCCGCGACCTGCGTGCTCACCTGCATGATCTTCGCTGCCATCTCCGGCTCCAGCGTCGCCACGACCTTCGCTGTTGGTGCCGTGCTGATCCCGGCGCTGGTGCGCTATGGCTACCCCATCGGTTTTGCCGCAGCACTCCAGGCAACAGCGGCCGAGCTGGGTGTCATCATCCCACCGTCAATTCCAATGATCCTTTATGGCGTCGCGACCCAGACCTCGATTCCAGAGCTGTTCATCGCCGGTTTCGGACCGGGCCTGCTGATCGGCCTTGCACTGATTGTCACGGTGCTGATCTGGTGTCGCATCAAGGGCTGGGGTCTGCGCGATGGTGAGGGGCGGCTTGGGCGCCGCGTCGCGATCAGGCAGGCGTTCTTCTCCCTGCTCATGCCGGTCATCATCCTGGGCGGCATTTATGGCGGCATCACCACACCGACGGAAGCGAGCGTTGTCGCCGTGGTCTATGCGCTGGTGGTGGGGCTTTTCATCCATCGCGAGATATCTCTGGCACAGCTGTTCCCGATCTTTCGCAAGTCAGTCATCAGCTCGGCGGTCATCATGTTCATCATCGCGACCGCGAGTTTCT
Source organism: Allobosea sp. (assembly GCA_031373605.1). Classification (GTDB taxonomy): domain Bacteria; phylum Pseudomonadota; class Alphaproteobacteria; order Rhizobiales; family Beijerinckiaceae; genus Allobosea. Next base: position 19,608 of record JANMMX010000215.1, read on the forward strand.
TCAGCTACCTGCTCAACCGGCAGGGTGTCCCGGACATTGCCGCAGACTGGCTCGCCACGACCTTCAACACCGGCCCTCTCTACCTGCTGGCCGTCAATTGTTTCCTCTTCATCGTGGGCATGTTCATCGAGACCAATGCCAGCATCATCGTGCTTGCGCCCATCCTTCAGGAGGCGGCAGGCAAGCTCGGCATCGACAGCGTCCATTTCGGCACCATCATGGTCGTCAATCTGGCGCTGGGGATGATCACGCCGCCCTTTGGCGTGAACCTCTTCGCCGCAGCCCAGGTGGCGGGGTGCTCGATCGACAAGATGATGAAGCCGCTGATGGTCTTCATCTGCGTCATCGTCGCCTGCCTGATGCTCATCACCTATGTCCCGGCCATTTCGCTCTTCCTGCGCGACGCCGTGATGCGCTGACACAACCTTCTCCCAGCCTGGGGCACGGGAAACCGTGCCCCTTTTTTTATGTAACCACGCAGCGCGCGCGGGCCAGCGAAGCGTCTCGAGCTGGCACAGGTTGCTTGGTGGCCGACAAGGGCACATTGCTGGACCGACGCTCGCAATCAACGCTTGTCAAGCCACGGGGCAATCAGGCATATGGGCTCCAACGGAGACGTGGCCGAGAGGCTGAAGGCACTCGTTTGCTAAATGAGCATACCTGGAAACGGGTATCATGGGTTCGAATCCCATCGTCTCCGCCA
>JANMMX010000222.1:0-26420 GCA_031373605.1 Allobosea sp.
GGCGCGCTGCCCCATTCCGGCGATGTCTGGTTCCATCCGCAAGGCGTGCCGCTGGAAGGGTGGATGCCGGTTGTCGCCTTCCACAAGCTCTCGCAATGGCTGAGCTATTCGCTGATCGAGCCGCTGCTCTGGACCGGGCACAAGGTCACGGAGATCGATGGGCTGACCGGCCTGCCGGAATATCGCAATGGCGGGCTCTTTCTCGACATGGGCGTGCTGACGCTGAAGGACGAGGCCGACTGGAGCCGCAGCCATGAGGCCAGCTCCCCGCTGGTCATCGAATGGCGGGCCCTGACCGTGGCATTGCTCGACATCGTGGCTGCGCGCATGCGGGCAAAGCTTGGCCTGAGTGCCGATCAGCTGCCGCTGGCCAAGGTTCTTGAAGGTGGCACCTGGGCCGCCGGCCGGCGCATCGCGCGCGAGAAACGGGCAGATGGCGGGCCGCCCTTGACAATCATCAGTGATGGCACCGTCTTCTAGCAAGCAGTCAATCAGGAAGGACAGAGCCATCATGAAGGGCGTCACCGTCGTCGATCATCCACTCGTGCAGCACAAGCTCACGCTGATGCGGGAGAAGGACCGCTCGACCAAGAGCTTCCGCCAGCTCCTGAACGAGATCGGGATGCTGCTCTGCTATGAGGTGACGCGCGACCTGCCAACGCAGCTGATCGAGATCGAGACGCCGCTGACCAAGACGATGCAGCCGGTGATCGCTGGCAAGAAGCTGGTTTTTGCGCCGATCCTGCGCGCCGGCGTCGGCTTTCTCGATGGCATGCTGGAGCTTGTGCCCGCCGCTCGCGTCGCCCATATCGGCCTTTACCGTGATCCCGACACGCTTCAGGCCGTGGAATACTACTTCAAGGCGCCGTCCGACATAGCCGAGCGCATGATCGTGGTGATGGACCCGATGCTGGCCACAGCCAATTCAGCGGTTGCTGCCATTGACCGTCTGAAGGAGCGCGGTGCGAAGGACCTGCGTTTCATGTGCCTGCTGGCGGCACCCGAGGGCATCGCGCGGATGCGCGACTCCCATCCCGATGTGCCGATCTGGACAGCCGCCATTGACGAAAAGCTGAATGAGCACGGTTACATTGTGCCGGGTCTGGGCGACGCAGGCGACCGGATGTTCGGGACGAAGTAAAGCGGCACAACCGTCATCCTCGGGCTTGTCCCGAGGACCCACCCCCTCTCGCTTTCACCAAGTGAAGACATGGTTGCCCGGGGCGAGCCCGAGCATGACGGCAAACATGAAAAAGGGCGCCTGTTACGGCGCCCTCTGACATTCGTGGTCGCCTGAGCCTCAGTTGCCAACGGCGCCTGAATCGCGCAGCGGCTTGTCAAGCAGCTTGATGTCCTTTGCCAGCTGCGCAGCAAGGCCAGCCGGCGAGCGCTCGACCTTGCTGGGGATCACGGTGCCGAGATCCATCAGGCGCTTCTTGGTGTTCTCGTCATCCAGCGCCTTGTCGAGTGCATCGACCAGCTTTGCCTGAATATCGGCAGGCAGCCCCTTGGGTCCGAAAATCGCGTTCCAGCCGGAGATCTGATACTCGGGCAGGCCACCTTCTGTGGTGGTCTGCACATTCGGCAGCACGGGCGAGCGGGCCGGTGTCGCGATGGCCATGCCCTTGATGTTGCCAGCGGTGATCTGGGTCGTCAGGTTGGTGATCTGGTCACACATGAAATCGACCTGGCCAGAAACAAGATCGTTCAGGGCAGGGCCCGTGCCGCGATAGGCAACTGCATTCAGCTTCGGCACGCCAAGCTGGGCTTTCAGCAGCACGCAGGTGGTGAAGGCCGTGGAGCCGACACCGGCATGGGCCTGGTTCACCTTGTCGGAATTGGCTTTCAGGTAGGCGGTGAATTCCTGCAGGTTGTTGGCAGGAAAATCCTTCTTGGTCACAATCAGGATCGGCGTGATTCCGGCAATGCCGATAGGCGTGAAGTCCGTCTGCGGGTTGTATTTCAGGTTGGGATAGAGCGCGGGCGCAGCCGCATGCGTGCCCATTTGGCCCATGTTGAGCGTATAGCCATCTGGAGCAGACTGCGCGACGCGGGCGGTGGCGGTGGTGCCGCCGGCGCCAGCAGAGTTCTCGCCGATGATCTGCTGGCCAAGCGTGCGCGACATGTGCTCGGAAACCATGCGCGCGATGACGTCGGTCGGCCCGCCTGCGGCGAAGGCCACGACCATGGTGATCGGCTTGTTCGGGTAGTTCGACTGCGCGACAGCGCCCGTCGACAGGGCGAGGGCAAGGCCCGAGGCGGCGGCTGCGGAAAGCAGGAAACGGCGGTTCATGATGTCTCTCCCAAAAGATAGATTGCTGGTTTGTTGTTCTTGCCGCCAGAGGTGGGTCTCAGGCCCGCCTCCGGCAAGGGGTCACTCGGTAAACACTTCGTCGCGCTTTTTCGACATGGCCGGCAGCACGGCAATGACCAGCACAATGACTGCAACGACCAGCAGGCCAGCCGAGATCGGGCGCTCGACGAAGGTCATGAAAGACCCGCGCGAGATGATGAGCGCCTGGCGCAGCTTCTCTTCCATCAGCTTGCCCAGCACGAAGCCGAGCAGCAGCGGGGCTGGCTCGAAGCCCAGCTTGATCAGAAGATAGCCGAACAGCCCAAACAGTGCGGTAAAGGCCACGTCCATCGGCTGATTGTTGATCGAGTAGATGCCGATGCAGCAGAAGATCAGGATTGCTGGATACATCAGGCGATAGGGCACTTTCAGAAGTTTCACCCACAGGCCGACGAGCGGCAGGTTGATGATGAGCAGCATCAGGTTGCCGATCCACATCGAGGCGATCATGCCCCAGAACAGATCCGGGTTCTTGGTCATGACCTGCGGCCCGGGAATGATGCCGTGAATGGTCATGGCACCCACCATCAGCGCCATGACAGCATTGGGCGGAATGCCGAGCGTCAGCAGCGGAATGAAGGCTGTCTGCGCCCCCGCATTGTTGGCCGCTTCCGGCCCCGCCACGCCCTCGATGGCGCCACGCCCGAAACGGCTGGGATCCTTGGCGAGCTTCTTTTCCATGGTGTAGCTGGCAAAGGGGCCAAGCACCGCGCCATTGCCAGGCAGAATGCCGAGAATGGAGCCGACCGCTGTGCCGCGCAGAATCGGCGGCATCATCTGGCGCAACTCCTCCTTGCCCGGCAGAAGTCGCCCGATGGTGCCCTTCACGACATCGCGCGTCTCCGGGCTTTCGAGGTTTCGGAGGACTTCGGCAAAGCCGAACATGCCCATGGCCAGAACGGCGAAATCAATGCCATCCGCCAGCGGCTGGAAACCGAAGGTCAGACGCTCCTGACCCGTCTCGAGATCGGTGCCGACGGTCGAGAGCAGCAGGCCGACCATGATCATGGCCAGCGCCTTCAGCACCGAGCCCCGCGCGAGCACGACGGCAAAGGCCAGACCCATGACCATAAGTGCGAAATACTCCGCCGGGCCAAACAGCAGCGCCAGCTTTGTCAGTGGCGCGCCAAGGGCAGCGATGAGCAAGGTCGCGGCGCAGCCGGCAATGAAAGAACCGATGGCAGCCGTGCCCAGCGCCACACCGGCGCGGCCCTGCTTCGCCATCTGGTGGCCATCCAGCGTGGTGACGACCGAGGTCGCCTCACCCGGAATGTTCACCAGGATGGCCGTGGTCGAGCCGCCATACTGTGCGCCATAGTAGATGCCGGCGAGCATGATGAGTGCGCCGACAGGATCGAGCCCGAAGGTGATCGGCAACAGCATGGCAATGGTGGCAATCGGCCCGACACCGGGCAACACGCCGATCAGCGTGCCAACAAAGCAGCCGGTGAAGCACAAGGCGAGGTTCTTCAGCGACAGCGCAACGCTGAAGCCGAGAGAAAGGTTCGAGAACATGTCACCCATGATCAGATTCCCAGCAGCCAGGGCGCCAGCGGAATTGGCAGGCCCAGCGCATATTTGAAGAGGAGTGCGCAGCCGATGGTCATGACGGCTGCGAAGATGAAGAGCTGTCGCACCTTGCGATCATCAGCTGCCATGCCGGACACCAGCACCACGAGCGGGCCCGCGGCGACCAGACCCAGCGACGGCACCGAGATCGGCCCGATCTGGAACCCGCGGATCACCAGCCCGAAAAGGCAGGCGCCGCCCAGCACCAGCAGGATGCCCTTCCACGACCAACTCTCCAGCGCCGGGCCGCCAAAGCGCAGCGAGTTGACGCAGAGCAGCAGACCAATGGCCATGCAGATCACCGCCAGCGACTTCGGCAACATGCCGGGCCCGATGGAGCGCAAGGTGCCCATCGACAGGTTGCTGCCGAGAATCAGGGCCGCGACGCCCAGCACGATCATGAAGATCCCTGCTCCCATATCCTGCGGGGAGCGGATGCGCAGCCCGCCTCCGCCATCTGACATCTGACTCATGCTCGGCCTCTTTTGCTTGGCTGGTGGGATGAATGGTGCGCCCTGTCTGCGGATGTCAGGGGCGGAAATGGCAGGATGTTGGTTTCGTCCATCAATGTCACGCTGTCGCGCAGGATCGCGATGAAATCATCGCGCGCCGTCAGACGCTGCAAGGGACGCCAGGCGACGCCGACCATTGCGCCCGGCTGCGGCGGATCCAGCATCATGCCCTTGAGGCGGCGCATGGTGACACCGGGAAAAGACAGGCGCGACACCCAGTCCGGCGCCAGCGCCAGGCCAAGGCCTGCCGCCACTGCCGACATCATGGCCGGCTTCTCGGTTGCCTCGATCACGACATTGGGCACCGTGCCGATGCTCTCGAAATAGGCCATCACCAGATCATAGGCATAAGGCCGGATGCGCTTGGAGGGGATGACGAAAGGCTCGTTGGCCAGATCGCCCATCGTCAGCGCCTCGCGCTGGGCGAGCGGATGGTTCTCGTTCAGGACCACCAGAGGACGCTCGACGCGCAGCACTTCATAGGCACAATCCCCCGTCTTGCGCGGCGGACGGGTCAGCGCCAGATCGAGCTTGCCGGTCTCCAGCATCTGCATGAGGGGCGCGGTCATGGCCTCGACGAACTTGACCTCGACACTCGGGTGCAGCGCGCGAAACGTGACCAGCGCCTGCGGCAGGAAACTGGAAGACGCAGAATCGATGGCGCCGATGCGCAAGAGTTTTCCGGAGGACAGCGAGGCTTCGCGCACCAGCCGGGAGGCGCGCTCCATCCGCACAAGAATGCCCTTGGCCTCTTCCAGCAGCACGAGGCCAGCGCGTGTCAGCGAGGCCTGCCGCGTGGTGCGGGTGAGCAGCGTCACGCCGAGCTCGCTTTCGAGGCCACGGATCTGGCGCGAGAGCGCGGGCGGCGCCAAGGCAAGCCGCTCGGCAGCGCGGCCGAAATGCAGTTCTTCAGCGACCGCGATGAAGCAGCGCAGCTGGCGGATATCCATGGCGTCGTCCCCCTGGAGTGCGTGCCGTTGCTCGGCATCTTCCAGTTATGATCTGTGATTTACTGCCCGAACTTGTCTGTCGTTGCGAGTGCATTTCAATTCATAATCAAATTGCAATAATCCAGCGGTCGGCGTCAATGCCGAAGTGAGGCACTTTGCCTGCCGAGATTGAGACGCTGACCTGCCGATTGATTGCACCGGATTGTGCAATAGTTTTCATGCATCAAACGGCGAAGGACGCGGTAGAACCGCAAGGCACCGAGCAATCCTGTGAATTGCCGGATCTGGATCATACGGTTTGGCCATCTCCCCCATTATTGTCGAGCGCGTGCCGCAGGACAGCCTGTTCCCGGCCTTCCGGCTTCTGGATGTGGCCACATCCGGCGCCATAATCCGCGTCCGGATTGGCGGCGAGGGTCCGCCCCTGCTGCTCCTCCACGGCTATCCGCAGACACATGCGCTCTGGCACAAGGTCGCCGCACAATTGAAGCATCGCTACACGCTGGTCTCCGCCGATCTGCGCGGTTATGGCGACAGCGCGAAGCCAACCTCAACGCCTGACCATGCGCCTTACGCCAAGCGCGAAATGGCGCGCGACATGGTGGAGGTGATGGCTACGCTGGGGCATGAGCGCTTTTTCATCGGCGCTCATGATCGCGGCGCGCGCGTGGCGCACCGGCTGGCGGCAGACTTTCCCGAGAAAGTCATCAAGCTGGCGACACTCGACATCGCGCCCACGCGCGAGATGTATGCCAACACCACGGACGCCTTTGCCCGCGCCTATTGGCACTGGTTCTTCCTGATCCAGCCCGCGCCCTTTCCCGAGCGACTGATCGGGTATGACCCGGAAGCCTACTGGCGCAAGAAATGCGGCTCGGGCGCAGCCGGGCTCAGCCCCTTCGCACCGGAAGCGCTGGCGCATTATCTGCGCTGCTTCAGCGATCCTGCCACCATCCATGCCAGCTGCGAGGATTATCGGGCCGCCGCCACCATCGATATCGCCCATGACGATGCCGATGGCACGCGCAAGATCGATATGCCGCTGCTGGCGCTCTGGGGCGCCCATGGCATCATCGGCAAGTGCTTTGATCCACTCGCCCTCTGGCGCCTGCGCGCCAGCGATGTGCGCGGCCACGCCTTGCCCGGTGGGCATTATCTCGCCGAAGAGCTGCCCGATGAGGTGGCCAAGGAATTTCACAGCTTTTTTGGAGGAACACCATGACCCGCACCAACCGCGTCCACCGCATCGCCGTCATCGCCGGAGACGGGATTGGCCAGGAGGTCGTGCCCGAGGGCGTGCGCATTCTGGAGAAGGCTGCCAAGCTGCATGGCTTCGAGGTCCAGCTCGATCATTTTGATTTTGCCTCCTGCGACTATCACGACAAGCACGGCAAGATGCTGCCCGATGACTGGAAGGAGCAGATTGGCGGCCATGATGCGATCTTCTTCGGCGCCGTCGGCATGCCCAACCGCATTCCCGACCACATCTCGCTCTGGGGGTCGCTGCTGCTGTTCCGTCGCGAGTTCGACCAGTATGTGAACCTGCGCCCCGTCAGGCTGATGCCGGGCGTGCCCTCGCCTCTGGCAGGCCGCAAGCCGGGCGACATCGATTTCTACGTCGTGCGCGAGAATACCGAGGGCGAATATTCCTCCATCGGCGGCCGCATCTTCGCTGGCACCGAGCGCGAAACCGTCATTCAGGAAACCGTGATGACGCGCATCGGCGTCGACCGTGTGCTGAAATATGCCTTTGAACTGGCAGCAAAGCGCCCCCGTGCCAAGCTGACATCAGCAACCAAATCCAACGGCATCTCGATCACGATGCCCTATTGGGATGAGCGCGTGAAGGAGATGGCCGAGGCTTATCCCAACGTCGCCGTCGACCAGTACCATATCGACATCCTGACCGCACATTTCGTGCTGAACCCCGACCGCTTCGATGTGGTGGTGGCCTCGAACCTCTTCGGCGATATCCTGTCCGATCTGGGCCCGGCCTGCACCGGCACCATCGGCATCGCGCCCTCAGCCAACATCAACCCCACAGGCGATCATCCCTCGCTGTTCGAGCCCGTGCACGGCTCGGCCCCTGACATCGCGTTCCAGGGCATTGCCAACCCGGTTGGCCAGATCTGGTCGGCCGCGATGATGCTGGAACATCTGGGCGAAGTGGACGCCGCCCGCGCCATCGAGTCTGCGATCGAGCGGGCGCTCGCCGACCCACGGACCCGCACGCGGGACCTCGGCGGCAGCGCAAACACGCTTGAGGCTGGCAAGGCTGTTGCAGCAATGCTTGACTGATCGTCTCCTCTCTGTCTTCAACACCTGCCAGTTATGTTGAATCCAAATCGGGTCAACGGAACCGGCAGGACTTTTTCTCTCCCTTCCTTCGTGCAGCTGGATTCTCCCATGGACATGTTCACGACGCAGTTTTTTGTCTCGCTGATGCAGATCATCTGGATTGATCTGCTGCTCTCTGGCGACAATGCCGTCGTGATTGCACTGGCCTGCCGCAATCTGCCGGAAAACCAGCGCAAGATGGGCATCATGCTGGGTGCGGGCGCAGCCATCGGCCTGCGCATTCTCTTTGCACTTGTCATCACTTACCTGCTTGCGGTGCCCTATCTCAAGATTGTCGGCGGCGTGTTGCTGTTCTGGATCGCCATCAAGCTTGTGCAGGGCGACGATGCACATGGCGAAGTTGAAGGCGGCACCTCGCTCTGGCAGGCAGTCAAGACCATTGCCATCGCTGACGCCGTCATGAGCCTCGACAACGTGCTTGCCATTTCTGCGGCCTCGCATGGCAACATCTGGCTGTTCATCTTCGGGCTGCTGCTCTCCATTCCGCTGATCGTCTACGGTTCAACGATGATCCTTGGCCTGCTGACGCGTTATCCGGTCCTGATCTGGCTGGGCGCAGCCTTGCTGGGCTGGATCGCCGGCATCATGATCGTCGAAGACCCGGCCTGGGTTTCGCGCTTCGGCAAATGGACCGGTGCCATGCATTATGCTGCAGGTGTCGTTGGTGCGGCGTTCGTGCTGGCCATCGGATATGTCCTCCGCAGCCGGGCCGGGACGGCGCCCTCGCACTGACGAGACACGGTCAATTCAAGACCTGACCACGAGGGCGGCAGCGAAGAGCTGGCCGCCCTTTTCCATGCATGTCGTCGAGGCCAGTGGCGGGCGCTGCTTCCGGATTTCCGGATCATCGATCTGGACTGTGCCATCAGCGCCAATCGCAATGGCGAAGGATGACAGCTCGCGCGCAAGCCCTGTGCCGAGCGCCTTGAGCCAGGCCTCCTTCAGCGCCCAGAGACGCGCGAAATGGAACGCCTGTTCACTGGCAGGGACTGTGAGCAACGTGACGCGCTCGGTGGGGTGCAGCAGGTCAAGCGGCACATGGCCCCCCGGTTCAACCTGCTCCACATCGATGCCAACCGCATGATGCGCCAATGCCACGGCCACGATGCCCCCGCGCGTGGCCAGCGAGATGTGAATCTGGCCATTGCCGGCGCTGACAAGCAGTGGGCGCCCGACAGCATCATGGCTGATTTCCACGCTGTCGAGGCGCTGGCCAAGCTGCATGGCGGAAATTTCGCGCCCGATCCGGCGCCGCAAGGCCGAGCGCTCTGTGAGGTTGGCCGGGCACGCGCCTGTGTCCACAAGCCATGCAGCCGGAAGCCGGTGGGCGCGCGCTTCTGCATCATGGCGCCAGATGATCTCGTGATTCATGCTCGAAGACTGACGTCAGATCACATGGTCTGACAAGCGCGCCGGTATCAGCTGCGGCGACCCGGCCTTTGCGCACCACGTGTCGACGGCAGATCAAACCCCAGCTGCCCGCCATTGACCAGGCCAAGCTGGACGACGATCTCGGCGATCTGCTCACGGAAATTGAAGAAGCCGCGTGCGGCATGCGGCCAGGCGATGTCGTCGAGCGGATGGCGGACATGGGTCAGCGCAATGCCAGCCTTTGCCAGCACGGGCTTGGCTGCGTCGAGCGCACTTGCAACCGGGCCGACGGCAGGCTCCATCGTGACAATCTGTGACGCGCCGCACGCCTTGGCGGCGTCGACCAGCACTTGGGCTTCCAACAGGGCAAGCCGCTGTGGAGCCATGGCAAATCTTGACTGCAGCGTGATCTTGGCATCTGCCAGCGCACCTTCGCGAAAGCTGTCGGCCTCCGGTGTTGAAGGCTCGGAATTTCGCAACACGGAGGCCAGCGCAACACCCTTGAGCGTGGCTTCCGTAAAACACGAAGGATCAGGATTGAGATTCTCTTCAGTGACCAGGAGCAGGCTGGCCCCGGCAGGCGCCTGTGTTGCGCAATGCGTCAGCCGCCCCGGCCCCGGCATCGGCTGTGGGTCCACCAGCGGCACAGCCTCGGTCGCCAGCCCACGCGGCGAAAAGCGCCCGCCAGTGAAGCGGCTGATGTTGTCAGCCCGCGCCAGATAGGTCTTGCCGATGGTCTGCAAGCCTGCCACCCAGCGCCAGGATAGCGTGTTGGAGGCAGGGTCCGCGTCTAGCAGCTGCCGATAGAACAGATCCGCTCCCAGCTGCCAGGGCAGGCGCAGCGTGAAGATCCAGATCGAGGCAAACCACATGCGCGCGTGGTTGTGGAGATAGCCGGTCTCGGCCAGCTCGTGGATCCAGGTATCGAAACAGTCAATCCCCGTGCGCCCTTCAACCGCTACGGCATAGCCCTTGCGCAGACCGCTGTTGCCAGCCAGTGCCTGCCGCGCTTCCTCCAGTTCGGCCAGATAGCGCGTCCAGATCGAGGGCCTCAGCTGCAGCCAGCCTTTCCAGTAGGTGCGCCAGAACACCTCCTGAATGAACTTTTCGGCTTGCGCTGGCGAATGCTGCTTCAGCACCGCCGCCAGCACTTCGTCCTCGCCCAGCATGCGATGGCGCAGGTAGGGCGAGAGAAGGGAGATGTTGCCGCGGTCAGCCGGGCCACGGTCCTCGTTGCGCGTTTGCGCATAGAGGTTTCCGGCACGTGGCACGAAATCGGCGAGGCGGGCCAGCGCCGCTTGGCGTGTGGGCGGGAAGGATTGTGTGCTCAACATCCCGGCAGCACATAGCGGATTTGGATGGCACCGCCATGCGGCAAGGCGCGCATTTCAAACGGACCGCAACCTTGCTGTGAGCGCATGGCACTGCACCGCAGAAAGCGTTGACGCCCGCCACGCGAATCTTGTGAGTGGAGGTGGATGTCCCTTGATCTGTCTCCTCCTGTCCTCACCTGGCGCGGCTGCACCGAAGGCATGCGCCGCATCGCGCCACTGACGCCGGGCGTCGTGGTGTTTGCCGGCGCTTTTGGCGCGGCAGCGGTCTCCAAGGGCCTCAGCCTTGGCGAGGCTGTGGCGATGAGCGCCTTTGTCTATGCCGGCGTCTCGCAGCTGGTGGCGATGGAGCTTTGGCGGCCTGAATGGACCTGGGGTGCCATTCTCGGGCTGATGGCCGTCACCTTCACCGTCAATGCCCGCATGGTGCTGATGGGAGCAGCCATGCAACCCTGGATGTCACGCCATCCTGCTTGGGTGAACGCGCTGCACCTCTTCTTCTTCACCGATGCCAACTGGCTGATCGGCACGCGCTATCACAATGAGGGCGGGCGCGATCTGGGTGTGGTGGTGGGCGCGGGCGTTCTGCTCTGGTTCGTCTGGGTGGCGGCAACTGTGCCGGGCTATCTTCTGGGTGCGCTGGTCACGGACCCGCGCCGCTACGGGCTTGATCTGGTCATGCCGATCTATTTTGCCGCCATGGTCGTGCCGCTCTGGCGCGGCAAGCGCATGGGGCTGGCCTGGGCGATTGCGGGGTGCGTCGCCGTGCTGACCGCCAAGCTCTGGGGCGGCTACGCCTTCATCGTCACAGGCGCACTGGCGGGTGCCATCGCCGGCGCCTTCCTCGATGACAGCGAGCTGCCCGATGGCAGGTAACTTTGCCGCAATGGATTGGCTTGTCCCCGGTGTTGCCGTTGCCATCGCGGGCATGGCGCTCGCCACCTATCTCTGCCGCATCTCGGGCGTCGCGCTGATGGGGCTGGTGCCGCTGACGCCGCGTGTCCGGCGCGGACTGGCCGCGCTGCCAGGTTCCATCGTGGTGGCCACTGTGCTGCCGTTGATCGAGCGCACAGGCCCCGCCGCCGGGCTGGCGCTGGCTGCCTCGCTCGGCATGATGCTGTGGCGGCGCAATGAAATCCTGTCGCTGGCGACGGGACTGGCTGTGGTCACGGTCGCGCGTGCTTCAGGTTTCTGACCAGGCGATCACAAAAGCCCATCCAGCGTTGCCACCGTCATGAGGGGGAGGTGCGCACGATACTCGCCCGGTTGCCTCGTGCGGTTGCACCAGATGGTGGCAAAGCCGTAACGGCTGGCGCCCGCCACATCCCAGCGGTTGGACGAAACGAACACAGTCTGCGCCGGTGTCACACCTAGCCGCGCTTCCACCAGCGCATAGGTCCGTGGACTCGTCTTGAAAACACCGGCCTCGTCAACCGAGATCACGGCGTCGAGATGCGCGGTCAGTTTGGCCGAGCCGACCGCGTCTGCGAGCATCGACGCGTCTCCATTGGAGAGAATGGCCGTGCGCAGGCCGCGTTCGCGCAAGGCGGCCAGCACTTGCGCAACCTCGCCATAGGCTGACAAGCCGCGATAAGCCTGGATCAAGGGCGCACGCAGCTTCGCATCAACGGTTGGAAATGCCGCCAGCGCATGGTCCAGCGCCTCGCCCGTCAGGTCCCAGAAAGGGCGATACTCGCCCATCAGCGAGAGCACCCAGGTGTATTCAAGCTGCTTCATGCGCCAATGCGCCGAGAAAGACGGGGCTGTCGGGCCGATGGCTTCTGCATGGCGCATTACGGCGGAATGCACATCGAACAAGGTTCCATAGGCATCGAAAACAACGGCGCGGGCATTGGCAATCGGCAGCGGCATGAGTGTTCCTCCCAACTGGAGAGTTTCGCTTGAAAGGCCTCGGCGCAAGCCCTGCTTTTGGCAAAGCCTCATCACACAGACGGATCGATGCCATCACATCACGTCATTGGCGCATTGCGTCACAGGCGTTGACCTTCTTGGGCGCCGGCCCGACGATGCGGCCACACAGAAGCACAGGCGGGAGCATTCGATGGCCAATTGGTATTCGCAGACATGGAGCTGGTTCAACGGCGCCTGGCATGAGGGCAACCCCGGCATCATGGGTCCGCGCACACATGCCGCCTGGCTGGCTTCGATGGTGTTCGATGGCGCGCGCTGGTTCGATGGTGTGACGCCCGACATGGAAAACCATGCCGCCCGCGTCAACCGTTCGGCGCAGGCCATTGGCCTGAAGCCCACCATGACACAGGACGAAATCCTGGGCCTGACGCGCGAAGGCATCAAGAAGTTCTCCGGAAACACCGCGCTCTATGTGAAACCGATGTACTGGGCGGAGGCCGACGGGGCCTCCACCATTATGGGCGACCCGGAATCGACCCAATTCTGCCTCTGCCTGTTCGAGGCGGTGATGCCGCCTGCGACCGCTGGCGCTTCTGTCACCAAGGGTGCCTTCCGCCGCCCGACGCTGGAAACGATGCCGACCGATTCCAAGGCTGGCTGTCTCTATCCCAACAATGCCCGCGTGCTGCGCGCCGCAAAGGCGGCAGGCTTCGACAATGCGCTGGTGCTCGACATGATCGGCAATGTGGCAGAGACGGCGACGGCCAATATCTTTCTGGCCAAGGACGGTGTGGTGCGCACGCCGGTTCCCAACGGCACATTCCTCAATGGCATCACCCGCCAGCGCGTCATCAGCCTGCTGCGGAGCGATGGTGTCACGGTGGAGGAAAAGAGCCTGACCTATGCCGATTTCGAGCAGGCCGACGAGATCTTCACCTCGGGCAACTATTCCAAGGTGATGCCGGTGACGCGCATCAACGAGCACACGTTACAGCCGGGTCCGATCTTCAGCAGGGCGCGGCAGCTCTATATGGATTTCGCCCACTCAGCGAAGGCCTGACCGCACAATGGTGCGCCTGCACACGAGGCTGACCGAGCAGCTCGGCATCGTCCATCCCATCCTGTCGGCCCCCATGGCGCTGGCCGGCGGCGGGGCTTTGGCTGCCGCCGTAACGCGGGCGGGCGGGCTGGGGCTGATCGGCGGCGGCTATGGCGATGCGGACTGGCTGGGTGCGCAGTTTCTGGCCGCTGGCAATGAGGCGGTGGGCTGCGGCTTCATCACCTGGTCTCTGGCCAGGCAGCCGGAGCTGCTGGAGCAGGCGCTGTCGCACCGCCCGCGCGCCATCATGCTGTCCTTTGGCGATCCCAGACACTTCGCGCCTGCAATCGCTGCGGCTGGTGCGCGGCTGATCTGCCAGTGCCAGACCCTGCAGCATGTGCGCGAGGCGCTGGAAGCGGGCGCCTCGATCATCGTCGCGCAAGGCGCGGAAGCCGGTGGTCACGGCCAGTCGCGCGCCACCATGACGCTGGTGCCGGAAGTTGCTGACCATCTGGCAAAGGCGAGCCCTGATACCTTGCTGGTGGCAGCAGGCGGCATTGCCGATGGGCGAGGGCTGGCGGCAGCGCTCATGCTGGGCGCAGATGGCGTTCTCGTCGGCACAAGGCTCTGGGCTTCGCGCGAGGCGCTGACCCATGCGCGCCACCAGCAGGCCGCGATTGAGGCGGATGGCGACGCCTCGATCCGCACCAGCGTGCCCGATGTCGCACGCAGGCTCGATTGGCCCAGACCTTTCACGGCGCGCGTTGCCAACAACGCCTATATCCGGCGCTGGCAGGGTCATGAGGCTGAGCTCCACGCGGCTGCCGACATCGAAGCACCACGCTACCGCGAGGCTTTCATGGCCGGCGATCCGGACAATGCCGGCGTCTTTTTCGGCGAGGCAGCCGGGCTGATCCACGATGTGCCGCCGGCTGGCGAGATCATCACGCGCATGGTGTCGGAGGCCGCCAACCTTCTGGCAGGCGCGGCGGCGAGACTGGCCTAGGCCGGATTAGGTTCGCACGCGGAACAGGCTTCCGCGACTAACATCGCGCACCAGATCGACCTGCTCGCCATTCCAGTGATAGTCGAGATGGCGGCCTTGCGAAGGGTGGCTGGCAAGATCGGGATAAAACAGGCCGGCGCATTGGCCACCAGCATATCGTACGCTGGGATAGACGACGCCGTCCGAACCGGCAGCGTGCAGCGCCTCGCCTAGCCGCTGGCTTTCATCGTAGCTGTCTGGATCGAGCATGGCAGAATGGTTGGGGTCCGCGCCGCGCAGATCATGCAGGGTTGCCCGGACATCCATCAGGATTTCCCGAAACTGCGAGGTCCAGCCCGGCATCTGGCGGGTCTGGCGCATGAAGACGCCGTGGTGGTGCATGGTTTCAAACAGGGCCACTTCGAAGGTATCTCCCACGGACAGAACGCCAAAGCGGCCATCGCTGAAACGGCCGGGCCTGTCCGCGCTGGCATGTGTGAAGGGTGCCATGAGGTAGCTTGAACCGGGCCCGCTCACCCGGCGTGTCGGCGGCACAAGGTCCAGCTGGCCGATGCTCTCCATCAGGCGCGGGTTGGATTTCTGTTCTGCCGCGATCAGCAGCGGCCAGTCAGCCGGATCAGCAATATCCTCGAACAGATCAATCGGCGGATAGATGCTGCGGATGATGCGGACGGCCTGCGACCATTGCAGGGCAGCGCGCGGAACAAAGGCCGCATTGATCACCAGCCACCGCGCTCAGCATCGAGATGGCGCCGCACGCGCATGAGATCAGTCAGTTCGCCAACCAGCATGATGTCGAGCGCACTGACGCCGGCAAACGCTGCGTTCGGCACCTTGATCCACTCATAGCCACGCTGCGGCTCGCGAAAGATCAGCCGCAGGGCTTTGTGGATGCCCAGCAGGTTGGAGAGCCGCGCCTTGCCATCGCGGTTGATCCTCCCCTGCTCCCCTGTTTTCCAGCGACGATAGGTCCGCAGGGGAAGGTCTGTCAGAATGGCGGCCTGCTCATCTGTCACGTCCCAGAGGCGAAAAAGGTTCACGATCGCCCGGAATGATGCTGCGGCTTCCGCATCCGTGACGGGCGCGGTCACGAAGGCGCGCGGTGTTGTGTTGATGCTTTCGATGGCAGACATGACGCTTCTCCAATATGGCATGATATAGATTGTTTAATGCCAAATTGCAATGCGAAGGTCGATCCGTCTACCCTAGCCTCGCAGCCTCAACCCCGAGAGCCGCATCGCGACAACCAGCACTGCGCCATAAACCGCCAGCATCGTGAGACCGGCACAAGCGAGCGTCATCAGGCGTCCCCAGTCTGCAAAGCTGCTGAATGCCGAGACCAGCACCGGCAGAAGCAGGGTGGTGGCCACCCCTGCAATCATCGCGCTGGCAGCGGCGATCATGCAGGTCTGCGCCATCACGCCATCAGGCGCGATCCAGCTACGCCTGCGGGCAACCACATAAAGCGCGATGACGTTGATCCACGCCCCCGCTGCCGTGGCATAAGCCAGGCCGGGCGCGCCAAGACTGCGCCACAACAGCAGCTTCAGCGCGATGTTGATGGTGATCGCCGCCAGCGAGATCAGCATCGGCGTGCGCGTGTCGCCGCGAGCGTGAAAGCTGGAGACGACAGCGCGGATCAGCACGATGGCTGGCAGCCCGCTCGCATAGGCCAGCAGAACGGCGGCAGAGGCACGGGAGGCACTGGCGTCAAAAGCGCCATACTGGAACAGTCCCGCCACGATCAGCTCCGGCATCACCACGAAAGCGGCAAGACAGGGTGCAGCCAATTGCACCGTCAGGCCAATGGCCCGGTTCTGCTGGCGATGCGCGCGCGGCGCGTCACCAGCTGCAATATGGCGGCTCATGGTGGGCAGCAGCACGGTGCCGACGCCAATCGCAATGACGCCAATGGGCAGCTGATAGAGCCGCTCGGCGAAGTAGAGCGCTGCATAGGAGCCGCGCGGCAGCAGCGAGGCGATGATTGTGTCGGCAAACAGCGCAATCTGCACACCGGCCGAGCCGATGACAGCGGGGCCCAGCGTCCGGAAAAACTGCCTGGTGTCATCATCCAGCCGCGGGCGGGCAAGCGCTGCGCCCACGCCAGCCCGGCGCGCAGCCAGCATCAGCAACAGCCATTCCAGCAATCCTGCCAGCGCCACGCCCCAGGCGGCCGCGTGGGCGGCGCTCGGGAACAGGAAGGCCACCACCAACGCCATCACGAGACACAGATTGAGCAGCACGGGCGCGGCGGCCGCGGCGGCGAACCGATCCACCGAATTGAGATTGCCAGCCAGCAATGTCACCAGCGTGATGAAAAGCAGATAGGGGAAGGTGATGCGCGTCAGCGTCACAGCCAGCGCAAAGCGCGCCGGATCATCGACAAAGCCCGGTGCCAGGAGCGTGACGATCTGCGGCATCAAGGGAAGGGCGAGGGCCAGCAACACCAGCTGCACGATCAGCATCAGCGTGCAGATGCGGTTGGCAAACAGCACTGCTGCCGTCGCGCCTGCTTGTGTGCGGATGCGCGTCAGCGAGGGAATATACGCCTGGTTGAAAGCGCCTTCGCCAAAGATGGCGCGGAAATGATTGGGGATGCGCAGCGCGACAGAGAACGCATCCATCAATGCGCCTGCGCCCAGCACGGCAGCAAGCAGGATGTCGCGCGCAAAGCCTGTCGCGCGCGAAAGCAGCGTCAGCCCGCTGACCGACAGGATCTTGCCGAACATGCTAGCGCGCGCCCGGCGGCAGCACATCGCTGCGGCGGTCGCTGTCATCCACGCCGGGTAGGCCCACCCGCTCGCCGATCAGATAGAGCGGTCGCCGCTTCACTTCGGCGAAGATGCGCCCGACATATTCCCCGATCATGCCCAGCGAGACGAGCTGGATGCCCGAGAAGAACATGATCGAGACAATCAGCGACGGAAAGCCCGGCAGGTCCGTGCCGAAGAACAGGGTGCGCACCAGGAAGAACAGCGCAACGAAGGCCGCGATCACAGCAATCAGCACACCGAGATAGGTCGCAATCTTGAGTGGCACGGTGGAGAACGAGGACAGCCCGTCAAAGGCAAAGCGGAACAGCCGCCGGAAGTTGAAGCTCGTCTGGCCGTGGGCCCGCTCGGCGACATCGAAATTCACACCAACCGATTTGAATCCGACCCAGGCATACAGCCCCTTGGAAAAGCGCGCCCGTTCCGGCAGTGCTTTCAGCGCATCTACAGCCTTGCGGTCGAGCAGGCGAAAATCACCGGCGCCTTCCGGCAGCTCGGTTTCGCCGAATACCGAGAACAGTCGGTAGAAGGCCCGCGCAAAGCTGCGCTTCATCTGGCTCTCGCCGTCGCGGTCGGCGCGGGTGCCATAGACATTGAGATAGCCTTCACGCCACTTTTCCAGGAATGCTGGGATCACCTCTGGCGGATGCTGCAGATCGGCATCCATGATGATGACGGCCCGCCCGCGCGCGTGGTCGAGGCCAGCGGCAATGGCCACCTCCTTGCCGAAATTGCGGCTGAGCGACAAGGCCTGCACGCGTGGATCGGCGGCGTTCAATTCGCGCAGCACGGCCATGGAATTGTCGGCGCTGCCATCATCAATGCCGATCATTTCCCAGCTGGCGACGTGCTGCTCGAGCACTTTCGCCAACCGCTCGACAAGAAACGGCAAATTGGCGGCCTCGTTGTGCACGGGCACGACAATTGTAAGCTCTGGCCCAAGATCGACAAAGGCCTGGCTTGTGCCTCTGGTTTTTGGCGACGGCAAAAGGCAGCTCCCGGTCTAGACAGGCCATGAGGACAAATCACCTGCCCTATGTGGCACAGAATGCAAAAACAGCCCATGCTGTCCACAAGCTGCGATGGAATGGAGGATTCGTGCAAACCGACGGTGACAGGATGATGGCTGGCGAGGATCGGGCACATGCAGGTGATGCATTGCCGGGGCCTCGAAAGATCATCCTCTGTGCCGATGATTTTGCCCTGACCGACGGTGTCAGCCAAGCGATCCTCGAACTGCTTGCACAAGGTGCGCTGTCCGCGACAGGTGCCATGACCAACCGGCCGCATTGGCCAAGGCTGGCACAAGAGCTGGTGACGTTTTCAGGTCGGGCCGATCTGGGCTTGCATCTCAATCTCACCTGCGCGGAACCCCTGTCGCAAATGCCGGTTGTGGCGCCGTCGGGTCGTTTTCCGGCTCTTGGCGAACTCGCGCGCATGGCCTTGGTGTCTTCACAGGCGCGAGCCGAAATCGCGGCAGAGGTGGCACGGCAACTGGACGCGTTCGAGCAGCATGCCGGTCGCGCGCCCGATTTTGTCGACGGGCATCAGCATGTGCATGTGCTGCCGGGTGTGCGCCGGGCTGTGCTGGACGCGGTGGCGCACCGTTATGGCCGTGCCGAGGTCTACCTGCGCAACCCGGCTGACCGCTTGGCCGCCATTCGTGCACGCGGGGTCGCCGTCAACAAGGCGCTGGTGATTGCGGGCCTGGCGACCGGGTTTGCCGCTGCTGCGACGCGTCGCGGTATTCCGGTCAATGACGGTTTTTCTGGTGCATCGCCGTTTGATCCGACCCGGGATTTCGCGCAGGATTTCGAACGGTATCTCATCATGCCAGGCAAGCGGCATCTCGTCATGTGCCACCCGGGCCATATCGATGAGGAACTCTCAAAGCTCGATCCGGTAACATCAACACGACCGCTGGAGTATGAATTCCTTGCACTCCAGGCCTCAGAACCAACGTTCTTGCCCTGCCGATTTACGGATTTTGCCAGATAAAGTGCATAAAACAGATGCAAAACCGATAATTTTAGCGATTTTCGTAAATTGCAATCAATCATTTACCTCAAGTTGCCAAGCTGACCCCTGAAGAAGAAAAGTGATCGGTCCAAGCCGGTCAAAGGGGTTCTGTGATGAAGTGGCCTGCCCTCAAGCGCCCGGTGCGCACCTCCACACGTGAAACGTCGTTGGCCAGCCGCATTGTCGCGATGGCTGTCTTTATTGTGGCGGGCGCTATCCTGATCGCTGTGTTGGCAGCCACGCGCTACAATGTAGCAAAAAGCCAGACCGACCTTGACGCCAAGATCGACTCGTTGATGCAGATGGTGGTCAATGCAGCGCCTGCGCTCGTGCTTTCGCGCGACACGACCACGCTGGGCTATATTCTCGAGTCACTTCAGCTCGATCCTGATTTCAGTGCTGCCTTCGTCGCTGATGATGTCGTGGCGCTTGCCAGCTCGGGTCGCAATGAGAATGCCCGTCTTTCGATGTCACCGCGGACGGTCGAGAAGCTGCTCGGCAAGGACCCTTGGGAATTCCTGCTGGCAAACCCCGTGCACGTGATCGAGGACAATGCAGGCTACCTGAGGTTGCGCTCGGTCCAGATCGGGGCGCAGAAGAAGCAGGTTGGCTATGTCGTCATGCGCTTCGAGAAAGAGCGGCTCGAAGCGCGTGCGCGCACCGAATGGCTCACCACTGTCGGCATGGGCATCGGCGCGCTGGGCGTGCTGGCGCTGCTGCTGTGGATGTCGCTGAGCCGCATGATGAAGCCATTGAAGGGCATGACGACCGCACTTGTCGATCTCTCGAAAGGCAAGATGGACACCGAAGTGATCGGTGCTGACCGCCGCGACGAGATTGGCGCCATTGCGCGCGGCCTCGATGTCTTGCGCAGCAGCCTGGCCGAGCGGGACACATTGCAGGCCGAGCGCCTGATGGATGAAAGCGGGAAGGCCGAGCGCCAGCAGGACATTGATGATTCGATTGCCAGCTTCCGCACGGAAGTCACCGACATGCTGGCCGCGTTCGAAGACAATGCCGGCCGCATGAGCGACGCCTCGAATGGTCTTGCCAGCATGGCGGCGGAAGCCTCCAACCGTGCAGCGCGTGCAGCCGAAGCCTCGAATGAAGCCTCGACCAATGTCGAGACTGCAGCGCAGGCCGCCGAGGAAATGGGTGCCGCGATCCGTGAGGTCGAGATGCAGGTCCAGCGTGTGCGATCGGAAATCTCCGAGGCCGCATCAGCCTCTCGCAACACCAAGGAAACCGTCGGCGAGCTGGAAGCAACGGCCCGCACGATCGGTGAAGTGGTCAATCTCATTCGTGACATTGCCGCACAGACCAACCTTCTGGCCCTGAACGCCACCATCGAGGCGGCGCGTGCAGGCGAGGCCGGTCGCGGCTTTGCGGTGGTGGCTGCCGAGGTCAAGACTCTTGCGTCACAGACAGCATCAGCCACGGACCGCATTGTCGGCCAGGTCAGTGCCATCCAGTCCGCAACAGGCGTTGTTGTAGTCTCGATCGAAGGCATCGCTGGTCGCATGGCAGCCATCGAGGGCTTCGCCAATTCCGTGGCAGCATCCGTCGAGCAGCAGGCGATTGCGACAGGCGAGATTGCAGCTGGCGTCGCCATGGCCAGCAGCTCCTCGATGTCGGTCACCAGCGATCTCAGCATGCTGGCGAGCTCGGTCGAACAGACCGGCATGTCCGCCGATGAGGTCAAGCGCGCTTCAAGCGAGGTCTCCGATCAGGCCGAGCGCTTGCGCGGCACGGTCGATGCGTTCCTGACCCGCGTCGCCGCCTGACAGGTTCACAGCCCGGCCAACAAAAAACGGGCCCGCGAGGGCCCGTTTTGCATTCAGGATGAGCACGCTGCTCAGACGGCTGCGGCATACATTTCCGCGACGTATTCCCAGTTCACAAGGTTCTCGATGAAGGCCTTGCAATAGTCAGGGCGGCGGTTGCGGTAGTCGATGTAGTAGGAATGCTCCCAGACATCGTTGCCGAGGATCGGCTTGGCGCCATGCACCAGCGGGCTTTCACCGTTCGGGGTCTTCATCACGACGATCTTGCCATTCTGCACGGCCAGCCAATGCCAGCCTGAGCCGAACTGGCCGACACCGGCAGCAATGAAATCTTCCTTCATCTTCTCGACCGAGCCAAAGCCGTCGATGATGCCCTTTTCCAGCGCGCCCGGAATCTTGCCGCCGCCATTGGGCTTCATCCAGTTCCAGAAATGCATGTGGTTGTAGTGCTGGCCGGCATTGTTGAAGAGCGGGCCATTCTTGCCGAAGGAGCCAGTGACGATCTCCTCCAGCGATTTGCCCTCGAACTCGGTGCCCTTGATGAGGTTGTTGCCGTTGTTCACATAGGCCAGATGGTGCTTGTCATGGTGAAACTCGAGCGTCTCCTTTGACATGTAGGGCTGGAGCGCGTCATGGGCATAGGGCAGATCGGGCAGGGTGAAGGACATCGGGTTTCTCCTCGGTCATCATTCAGGACTGGGCCGCGCAGGCAAGACCGGCCACGCAGGGTTGAGCAGCCAAAAAAGCCATCTCACCTGCGCACAACTAGCGCGGCGACGCCCCAAAGGAAACCGGCGATCACGCCCGGCAGCAATGCGAAACGCCGCAGGTCACCGGCCCAGTTGGCATGGCGGCA
Source organism: Allobosea sp. (assembly GCA_031373605.1). GTDB lineage: Bacteria > Pseudomonadota > Alphaproteobacteria > Rhizobiales > Beijerinckiaceae > Allobosea. Next base: position 21,792 of record JANMMX010000222.1, read on the forward strand.
CTCTGCGCGTAATCTACGGGGCAATGCAGTGTGTTGTCCGGAGCCTCTCCGGTCCCGCGAAGGATATATTGGATTGGTCAAACTGTTCATCGGGCTGGGTGCCCTGATCTTTGTTGCAGGCGCAGTCGCAACCGGTCTGGCATTGCCCTATGTGGTGCTGGAGCGCGGGTTCACTCAGGTTATCGTCGGGACAGTCGGCATGAATGCCGGGCTGGTGCTCATCGGCATCGGCGTGGTGTTGCGCGAAATTCGCAAGGGGCGGCTCTCGGGAATCGCATCCACATCTGCGGCAGCCTTGGATGCACCGCAGGTCGAAGCAGGATCGGTTGCGCCGCTCGCGATTGCCGTCGGCGCCGCGGCCACAGGCATCACTGTCGCAGCAAGCGCAGGCATCGAGGCCGAAACTGACAAGCTCAGCCAGCCTGAGTTTGATTGGCCGAAGCTGGACGCGTCGGCCTCCGCGCCGGAGCCGGAACTCAACCTCCCCAGATTCGAACTGCCTCCGCTCGATTTTCCGAGGATCATCCTGTCAGACGCCAATGACAGGCATCTGGTTGATACCACGGGTGCAATGGAGGATATGCCGGGACAGGATGAGTTCACGCGCCTGCGCGCCGCACTTTCAGATCAGCTGGAGCGGCCTGACAGCCGGGATGATGGGAGCGCTCAAGCAGATCTGGCGCAAGCTGGCGTTGCGCTGGACGTGAGTGGCGAAGACAACGAGCTGTCCTCGGCGCAGGCTGATGTGGCAGCAGAAAGCGAGGACGTCACTTTCGGTTCAGAGCCAGATGGCCTTGACGGCCCTGAAGCTGAAGCCTTTGAATCGCAGCGCGACATGCCAGAAACTGAATCGCCCGAGCCGGAATTGCCCGAGCCTGAAGAACCCGGGCCTGAAGCACCCCAGATCACACGCGAGGTGGTTTCCGATGAAGGCGTGATGCGTGCGTATCAGGTTGGCGACACGGCTTTCACCGTTTACGGGGATGGCACCATTCGCGCCGAAACGCGTGATGGCCAATACACTTTCCAGTCAATGGAAGAAGTCAGGGCATTTCTGGCCCAGGAAAAGCTCAAGGCCCGCAGCTGAAGCTTCAGACGCCCGAACCGATCATTTGATCTGTGCGATCAGCCGCCTGAAACTGGCCGTGCCCGCCTGGCCCAGCCATTCGAAGCAAACCATCTCCGTTGTCACCAGCATGGCACCGGCGGCCTGCATGCGCTGCAGGGCCGTGTCCCGGCTCAGCCGGGTGCGGCTTGCGACGGCATCCACCACCAGCGCAACCTGGAAGCCTGCATCGAGTGCGGCCATCACGGTTTGCAGAACGCAGACATGTGCTTCAGCCCCGCAGACAACCAGCTGTGTGCGCCCGTCAAATCTGAGATTGTCGAGATGGATTCGAACAGCGCCTGCTTCCAGCGCCGAAAAGGTGATCTTCTCCAGCACAGGCGTGCCGGACGGCAGCGCGTCCTTCACCTCTGGCACAGTGTTTCCCAGACCAGACGGATATTGCTCCGTAACGGTGACAGGCACGTCCAACTCTCGCGCAGCCGCCAGCAGCAACTTCACATGGGCCAGAAAGCCTTCCGAGTCTGTCAGTGCAGGCGTCAAACGCGCTTGCACGTCAATCACGATCAGGTGGCTGAGACAGACCCGCAGCGTTCTCATCTTCTCTTGGCCCTTGTGCTGGTCGGGCCAGCAAACCCATCGCCCACGCAGTGGATCGCAAAGGCATAGGCCAGCGCGACCTCCTTCAGCCGGTCAAAGCGTCCTGCCGAGCCGCCATGGCCTGCATCCATGTTGGTTTGCAGCATCACCGGCCCGCCGCCGGACATGGTCGCGCGCAGTTTTGCGACCCATTTTGCCGGCTCCCAATAGGTCACGCGCGGGTCGGTCAGCCCCGCCAGTGCCAGGATAGGCGGATAGTCTTGTGGCCTGACGTTGTCATAGGGCGAGTAGGCCCTGATTGTATCGAAGGCCGCCTTGTCGCGGATCGGGTCGCCCCATTCGGGCCATTCCGGCGGCGTCAGCGGAAGCGTGTCATCGAGGATGGTGTTGAGCACATCGACAAACGCCACCTCCGCTATGATGCCGGCAAAAAGATCAGGCGCCAGATTGGCCACAGCACCCATCAGCATGCCACCCGCGCTGCCCCCCTGCGCCACGATGCGCCCGCGCGAGGTGTAGCCTTCCCGTGCCAGCATCTCGCCCGCTGCAATGAAATCGGTGAAGGTGTTTGGCTTCTTGTGAACCTTGCCATCCTGGTACCAGCCCCAGCCCTTGTCCGTGCCGCCACGCACATGGGCGATGGCATAGACAAAACCCCGGTCGACCAGCGAAAGCGGGCCGGACCGGAACGAGGCCGACATGGCAAGCCCGTAGGAGCCATAGCCATAGAGCAGGCATGGCGCACTGCCATCCAGCCTCAGCCCGCGCTTGTGCAGCAGCGAGACAGGCACCATCTCGCCATCCGCTGCAGGCGCAAAGATGCGTCGCACGACATAGGCTTCAGGATCATGACCTGACGGGATCTGTTGGCGCTTCATCAGCACGCGCTCACCCGTGGCCATGTTGTAGTCATACGTCTCTGCCGGATGGGCAAAGGAGGACCAGGTGAAGCGCAGCATGTCGGTGGCGAACTCATGGCCGGCACTCATGCCCAGGCCATAGGCCTCGTTGTCGAAAGCGATGGCGTGTTCGTGCCCATTGGCCAAGTCGTGAATGATGATCCGCGCCAGCCCGTTCTCGCGTTCCGTTCGCACCAGGCGTCCGGCAAAGCAGACATGGCTCAGGATCATGGCACCAGAACGATGCGGCACCAGATCATGCCAGTTCGCGTGCTGGGGCGCGGCATGCGGAGCGGTGACGATCTTGAAGTCCTCGGCACCATCCGCATTGGTCAGGATCACCAGATCGCCGCCATGGTGGTCGACGCTGTATTGCCGCCCGACATGTCTTGGTTCGACAATTCGGGCTGGCCGGTCCGGCGCATCGAGATCAAGCAGGCGCACCTCGGATGTCTCGTGGTCGCCGATGTTGATGAGCAGGAAGCGGCCTGACTGCGTCTCGTCGATATGGACGAACATGCCGTCATCGGCTTCGGCATGCAGCACTTCGTCAGTTGTGGCATCGGTGCCGAGCCTGTGCCGCATCACGATGGAGGGGCGATGGTCGCCGTCCAACCGGACATAGCAGAACGAGCCGGAATCATTGGCCCAGACCAGTTCGCCGGTTGTGTCCGGCACGATGTCCACCAGATCCATACCGCTGGCGATGTCCCTGATGCGAATGGCATAGAGTTCCGAGCCCTGCTCGTCGGCGCTCCAGGCCAGCAGCTTGTGACATGGCGCGTGGAGCACCTCGCCAAGATCGAAGAAATCCTTGCCACGTGCCAGCGCATCGGCATCCAGCATCACCTGCTCGCCGCCATTGCGTCCCTTCGACGGCGCAATCGGCCTGCGGCAAACCAGCGGGTGCTCGCCGCCGCGACGGTAGCGTTGATAGTAAAGAAATGCGCCATCCCGCTGGGCACGCTGGAATCATCCTCACGGATGCGCCCGCGCATCTCCTTCAGCACAGCACGCTGCAGCGCCCGCGTCGGTGCCATCAGACCCTTTGCAAAGGCATTTTCCGCCAGCAGATGGCTTTGGATGTCGGCAGGCAGCGCATCGGGATTGCGCAGTACCTCTTTCCAGTTCTCGGCGCGCAGCCAGCCATAATCGTCGCTCAGGGCTTCGCCATGAACGAGGCGTGTCTCGCGCTTCACTGCCGCGACGGGGGGGCTGCTGCGACGCTGGCGGCGCGCGTCTGCGCGCAAAGGTAAGCCGGTTGTCATTCTTCGTCCGGCTCAAGGCTTAGCGCATGGCCATTCATGCAATAGCGCAGGCCTGTCGGTTGCGGGCCGTCGTTGAAGACATGACCAAGATGCGCGTCGCAATCCGAACAGCGGATTTCGGTGCGACGCATGAACCAGGCGCGGTCGGCATGCTCATCGACAGCGCCAGGTTCAGCAGGTGCATAAAAGCTTGGCCAGCCTGTGCCGGAGTCGAACTTCGTTTCTGATCGAAACAGCTTCTTTCCACAGCAGACACAGACATAGTCGCCCTTGACCTTGCTGTCCCAGTTTGGCCCGGTAAAAGCACGCTCGGTGCCATGTTTCCGCGTGACCTCGAACTGTTCCGCGGTCAGCAACTGCCGCCATTCTGCTTCGCTGCGGTTAACCTTTGGGCGTATGCTCATGATTGGGCAGCCTTATGAAAACAAGATTTTTTATCAAGTCAGATCGGTTTCTAAGCCCAAAATAGGGCTGTAACGATGCTTTTGCAAGATAGCGTCTGTTTCATGCTCGTTTTGAATGCTGATTCATTCCTGAATTCACAATTGGCTGTTTCAATAACGGTGTCGTGAATACAGCAAAAAAATCAAATGATCGCTTGAACAGATGGGTTGAAGATATTAACCGTTATTCAGGTCGTGGTGACGCACTGATTCTGTTCAGGCCTGAATTGCGCGCTGCTTCACTCGCGACTGAACCCTGCACATCGCATGACGCGATGAACCAACAAGAAAAACGGGAGATTACGCATGGCAGACCAAAACACGTCGGAAATGATCGAGCTGGCTGCAGATAT
>JANMMX010000284.1:0-1594 GCA_031373605.1 Allobosea sp.
GAACCCGGCGATCGCCGCGAGCAGCATAACCACTTTCCACGGCAGTGAAGCGATCGAAGCCGGGATCATCGATGACTGGCTCATGGTTCATCCTCGAATGCTACCGACGCGTTTGCAACAGTTTGGGTTGCAACCAGGGTATCGGCGATTGCCGTTGAGTTTGACGCCGATGTCTGCCGGTTGCCTGCGTTACTTACTTCGGAGGCATTACTATTGGTTACGCCCAAAGTCATTTCGGGTGTCACCGGAGCGATGCCCGCTTCGATCCGCAATCGCGCACGCCTTGTGGCACTTCGCGCCTTGATGTCGCCACCCCAACCGCTTTCGAGTGCAGTCAAGGTCTCCATCGCCTTGGCAGGGTCATAAGCGTAAGTCAGGATATCGCGAGCAACGGGTGCGGCAGCACGCGCCCCGCCAAGACCGTGCTCGATGACAACTGCACCTGCATAGCGCGGATTATCGGTCGGAGCATAAAATACGAACAGCCCGTGATCGCGATATTTCCATGCGCCCGATTGTCCACGCTGGCTGCCTTCGATCTTACGGACCTGCAGTCCCGGTTTTTCCTGCCATCCGGATGCCATCGAGCGGCAGCTGGCTTCGCGCGCCTGTGCCCGAAGTGACAACCATTTCCATCCCTTCGCGCACTACGAGCAGATGTTCAGGAGGTATTGCGAGCGGCGATTGATTGCCCTTCCTGCCTGCGATCAGCGTTGGAGCAAGGTTCAGTCCCGATGCAATCCGCGCTGACATGACAGCGAGCTGGAGCGGACTGACGCTGACATAGCCTTGCCCAATCGTGGCATTCAGCGTGTCGGATCGGCTCCAGTCCTGCTTATACTTGCGCATTTTCCATTCTGAATCCGGCACCGTTCCATAGCGCTGTGATGGCACAGGCAAGGAAAATTCCTGACCCAGCCCAAGCTCGCGCGCCATTGCGGCGATCTTGTCATAGCCAAGCCGATTGCCCATTGCGTAAAAATAGGTGTTGCAACTTCTTGCGATCGCGGTGCGCATGTTGACCGATCCATGGCGACCAAGGCATCGGAACGTACGGTTGCCAAGCCGGTATCCGCCGCCGCAAAATATGGTTTCGTCTGGATCTACCCCGTGCCGTAAAATGGCAAGCGCAGCCATCGGCTTGACCGTAGAACCGGGCGGATAAAGTCCTTGCAATGTTTTGTTGAGCAAAGGCAAATGATCGTCATCGCGAAGCGTTGACCATTCGCGGCTGCCAATACCGTCGCTGAAATCGTTGGGGTCGTAGGAAGGCATCGAGGCCATGGCGACAATTCCGCCCGTCTGCGTGTCCATCACCACGGCGGATCCCGATTCGAGTCCCAGCCGCCGTGAGGCATAGGCTTGCAATCCGGCGTCGATCGTCAGTTTGACCGTGTTTCCGGCAATATCTGCGCGCGTTTCGAGGTCGCGGACCAGTTTGCCCCGCGCTGTCACTTCGCTGCGCCGCGCACCCGGCTTGCCGCGAAGATTAGGCTCGAGTGTCTTTTCAAGACCGTCTTTGCCAACCTTGAAGCCTGGCGTGATCAGAATCGGATCACGAGTTTCCTCATATTGCTTGGCCGATGCCGCACCG
>JANMMX010000341.1:0-11145 GCA_031373605.1 Allobosea sp.
AAGCTCTCGGTCAGCCTCACGCCCACTGCCTTCTCGGCATCCAGCAGGCGGAACAGCGTGTCCTTCTCGGTATGGTCAGGCTGTGCCGGATAGCCCGGAGCGGGCCTGATGCCGCGATATTCTTCACGCACCAGATCCTCATTGCTGAAGGTCTCGTCCGGCGCATAGGCCCAGAATTCCTTGCGCACGCGCTGGTGCATGCGCTCGGCAAAGGCCTCGGCGATGCGATCCGCCAGCGCCTTGACCATGATGGAACGATAATCGTCATTGTCGCGCGCAAACTTGTCGGCGATGCGCTCTTCCTCAGCACCGGCAGTCACCACGAAGCCGCCAATATAGTCGCCCTTGCCAAACCCTTCCGGCACCATGAAATCCGACAGGCACATGTTGGGGCGGCCATCGCGCTTGGAGAGCTGCTGGCGCAGGCCATGCATCGTGGCCAGCGTCTCGGTGCGGCTTTCACCGGTGTAAAGCCGGATATCGTCACCCACTGCATTGGCGGGCCAGAAGCCGACCACCGCCTTGGGGTTGAACCAGCGCTCATCCACAATGCGCTTCAGCATCGCCTGCGCATCTTCCCACAGCGCGCGGGCCGCCTCGCCCTGCTTTTCGTCTTCGAGGATTGCCGGGAACCGGCCTTTCAGCTCCCAGGTCTGGAAGAACGGCGTCCAGTCGATCACCGGCACCAGATCAGCCACATCATAGGTGCGGAACACACGCGTGCCGGTGAAAGTCGGCTTCGGCGGCTGGTAGGCCGCCCAATCCGTCTTGAAGGCGTTGGCGCGGGCTTTCGCCAGCGGCAGACGCTGCTTGTCGGCTTCCGAGCGCCGATGCGCGTCGGCGACCTTCGCATATTCGGCCTGCAACGTTTCGACATAGCCAGTCTTGTTGTCATTCGACAGCAGGCTGGAAACCACGCCGACCGCGCGCGAGGCATCGGTGACATAGACCGCCTGCCCCTTGGCATAGGCCGGATGGATCTTCACCGCTGTATGGACCCGGCTGGTCGTGGCGCCGCCGATCAGCAGCGGGATGCTGAAGCCCTCGCGTTCCATTTCGGCAGCCACATGCACCATCTCGTCCAGTGACGGCGTGATGAGGCCGGACAGACCGATGATGTCGACATTTTCCTTGCGCGCGACTTCCAGGATCTTGGCAGCGGAAACCATCACGCCGAGATCGATCACCTCGTAATTGTTGCACTGAAGGACGACGCCAACGATGTTCTTGCCGATGTCATGCACATCGCCCTTCACCGTCGCCATCAGGATTTTGCCGGCAGCCGAGGACTGGGTGACGCCGCTGAGGCGCTTTTCCTCTTCCATGTAGGGCATGAGATAAGCGACAGCCTGCTTCATCACGCGGGCGGATTTCACCACCTGCGGTAGGAACATCTTGCCGGCTCCAAACAGATCGCCGACCACGTTCATCCCGGCCATCAGCGGCCCCTCGATGACATGCAGCGGACGCTCGACCGACAGGCGTGCCTCCTCGGTATCGGCATCGATGAATGCGGTGATGCCGTTGACCAGCGCATGCTCCAGCCGCTTGTCCACCGGCAGCTCGCGCCAGGCCATGTCCTTGGTGGAAACCTGCACGGAACCATCGCCCTTGAATCGCGCCGCCGCATCGAGCAGCCGCTCGGTCGAATCCTTCCGGCGGTTGAGGACGACATCTTCGCAAAGCTCGCGCAACTCGGGATCGAGGTTCTCGTAGACGCCGAGCTGGCCGGCATTGACGATGCCCATGTCCATGCCCTGCTGGATGGCATGATAGAGAAACACGGTGTGCATGGCCTCGCGCACCGGCTCATTGCCACGGAACGAGAAGGACAGGTTCGAGATGCCGCCCGAGATATGGGCATGCGGCAAGGTTTCGCGGATAGCCTTGGTGGCTTCGATGAAATCGACGCCGTAATTGTCGTGTTCCTCGATGCCGGTGGCGACCGCGAACACGTTCGGATCGAAGATGATGTCTTCCGGCGAAAAGCCGATCTGCTCGGTCAGCACCTTGTAGGCGCGCGTGCAGATCTCGATCTTGCGCTGGAACGTGTCGGCCTGGCCCTTCTCGTCAAAGGCCATGACGACAACGGCAGCGCCATACATGCGGCAGATTTTCGCCTGTTCGATGAAGGCTTCCTCGCCCTCTTTCATCGAAATCGAGTTCACCACAGGCTTGCCCTGGATGGTCTTCAGGCCTGCCTCGATGACATGGAACTTGGACGAATCCACCATGATCGGCACGCGGCTGATGTCAGGCTCGGAGGCAACCAGATTGAGAAACTCGGTCATTGCCTTCTCGGAATCGAGCAGGCCCTCATCCATGTTCACGTCGATGATCTGGGCACCATTGGCAACCTGGTCGCGCGCGACATCGAGCGCCGCGGCCAGATCACCGTCCTTGATGAGCTTGCGAAAGCGGGCCGAGCCCGTGACATTTGTGCGCTCGCCGACATTGACGAAGCGGATCGTCTTATCAAGCGTGAAGGGCTCTAGGCCCGCCAGCCGCAGATAGGGTTTGGGCTCCGGCACGCGGCGCGGCGTCTTGCCAGCCACAGCCTCGGCCATCGCCCGGATGTGGTCCGGCGTCGTGCCGCAGCAGCCGCCCACCACATTGACGAGGCCCGAATCGGCAAACTCGGCAATCATCGCCGCCGTCGCCTCGGGCCGCTCGTCATAAAGACCAAACTCGTTCGGCAGGCCGGCATTCGGATAAGCGCAGACCAATGTTCCGGCAACGCGCGACAGGTCCTGGATATGGGCCCGCATCTCACGTGCGCCCAGCGCGCAGTTCAAGCCGATGGTCAACGGATTGGCATGGCGCACCGCGTTCCAGAAGGCCTCCGTCGTCTGGCCCGACAGGGTGCGGCCTGACAAATCGGTGATCGTGCCCGAGATCATCACCGGCAGGCGCATGCCGCGCTGGGCAAATGTCTGCTCGATGGCGACGATGGCCGCCTTGGCGTTCAGCGTGTCGAAGATGGTCTCGACCAGAATGATCTCTGAGCCGCCATCGATCAGCCCGCGCACCTGCTCGGCATAGGAGTCGCGCACCTCGTCAAAGGAGACAGCGCGGAAGCCCGGATTGTTCACATCCGGCGAGATCGACAAGGTGCGGTTGGTCGGGCCGATGGCGCCCGCGACATAGCGGCGGCGGCCATCATGCTTCATGGCGATCTGCGCGGCCTCCCGCGCCAGCTTGGCGGAGACGACGTTCAGCTCATAGGCCAGCTCTTCCATGCCGTAATCGGCCTGCGCGATGCGCGTGGAAGAGAAGGTGTTGGTTTCGACAATGTCGGAACCAGCCGTGAAATAGGCCAGATGGATGTCGCGGATCGCGTCGGGCTGGGTCAGCACGAGAAGGTCATTGTTGCCCTTAAGATCATGGTTCCAGCCCTTGAAGCGCTCGCCGCGAAAATCGCTTTCCGAGAACTTCTGGTCCTGGATCTGCGTGCCCATCGCCCCGTCGATGACAAGGATGCGCTCATGTGCCGATTGGCGCAGCGCCTTCTCGATCTCGGTGCCGTCAACGGGAGGAAGGACGATGTCAGTCATGGTTAAGTCCATTTTCTTTCAACGCTGGAAGGCAGCTTCGCCAGCCGGGCGTGCACTCACTCACTCGGCCGCAGCGCGCGCTGGCTCGGGCTGCTCTGACCTCAAACCCGCCAGATGGCAGATCGCATAGACCAGATCAGCTTTATTCATCGTGTAGAAATGCAGGTCGCTCACGCCACGGTCGATCAGGTCGAAGACCTGCTCGGCGCAGACCGCTGCAGCGACAAGGCGCCGCGTGGCCACATCCTGTTCCAGCCCCTCGAAACGGTCTGCCAGCCATTGCGGCACGGAAGCGCCCGTCTTCACGGCAAAATTCGCGGTCTGCTTGAAGTTCTGCACCGGCACGATGCCCGGCAGGATCGGGATGGTGATGCCGCGTGCCCGAACCTTGTCGAGATAACGGAAATAGACGTCGTTATCGAAGAAGAATTGCGTGATCGCGCGCGTCGCGCCCGCATCGATCTTCATCTTCAGCGCGTCGATGTCAGCATCAAGCGATGCGGCTTCCGGGTGCTTTTCGGGATAGGCCGAAACCGTCACCTCGAAATCGCCGATGCGGCGAATGCCTGCCACGAGGTCAGACGTCTGGTGATAGCCTTGCGGGTGCGGCTCATAGGCTGTGCCGAGGCCGCCAGCCGGATCACCGCGCAACGCCACGATGTGGTTCACACCCGCCTCGCGATAGGAGCGGATGACCTCGTCCACCTCGTCGCGCGAAGCGGAGACACAGGTCAGGTGGGCGGCGGGCCTGAGGCCCGTTTCCTCGACCATGCGCTTGACGGTGGCGTGCGTGCGCTCGCGCGTGGAGCCACCGGCGCCATAGGTCACCGAAACGAAGGCTGGACCCAACGGCTCAAGACGGCGCACGGACTCCCACAGGGCTGTCTCCATCTCTTCGTTCTTCGGCGGGAAGAACTCGAACGACACGTTGGGACGGCGCGAGCCGTGGCGGCTGGGACGGAATGCATAGGCCATCAGGCCACCTCCAGTTCAGGCCGCCGCAGCGGCAGATCACCTTGAATGCGCACATCGCGGCCACGCCAGAGCATGACCTTCAACCGGCCCGTGCCGCCTTCGCCCGCACGCACCATCTCGGACAGATCACAATCGAGCCCCGCCTCGCGGAACCAGGACGCCATCTGGTCAGACGCAAATCCCAGCCTGCGATGGGCGTGCTCGGACCGCAGAACCTCAAGATCATGCGGCGCAAAATCGACCACGATCAGACGCCCGCCGGGCGCAAGGGTCGCCGCTGCCTCGCGAATGGCGCGCGCCGGATCATCGAGGAAATGCAGCACCTGATGCACGATCACGAGGTCGAAGCTGTTGCGCCCAAACGGCAGCGCGTGGACGTCGCCCTGCCGCAACTCGACGCGGGCAAGCCCTGCCCGCTCGAGATTGGCGCGCGCCACAGCGAGCATGGCGTGGCTGGCATCAACCCCGACCGCCCGGCTGGCCAGCGGTGCCAGATGCTCGAGAATGCGGCCCGTCCCGGTGCCCAGATCAAGCATGCGCCCGATTGGCCCTTGACCGGCAGCGACAAGCACAGCCGCCTCAACCGCCTCGTCCGAGACATGGAGGGCGCGAAGTGCGTCCCACTCCTTGGCCATGCGGGCAAAATAGGCCTGAGCGGCTTGCGCACGCACAGCCCGGACCGATTGAAGACGCTCGCGGTCAGCCGTCAGCACAGCATCGGATGGATCAAGAAAGGCGGTCAGCGACTGCGCAAGAAGGCCGCCTGCAGTGCCATCGTTGAGGCGAAAGAAGGCCCAGGCCCCTTCGCGCTGGCGCCGCACCAAGCCGGCCTCGGCCATCAACTTGAGATGGCGCGAGATGCGAGGCTGCGACTGGCCGAGGATGTCGGTGAGATCGGAAACCGACAACTCGCCCTCGCCAAGCAGCGCCAATATCCGCACACGCGTTTCCTCGCCTGCTGCCCGCAGGCCCGCCAGAAGCGCGTTCAGGGATTGAAGATCGGACATCACCAACAGCCAAAGAAACAAGATATAAAGATATGTTTATATCAGTCTTGATTGCAGCGCAAGACAGAAGCGCAGCCGGGTTGCCAAAGCCGACCAGGCGCCACTTGCCGCAGAGAAGCGGTCAAGGAGGATGAAAGAGCCGAAACTCAGCCCTTGGGCTTGCTGGCAACTTTGCGCGCCGAGACCACAAGGCCAACGACCACAGCCGCCACGATCCAGGTCGATGGCGCGACGCGCTCGCCCAGCAGGAATGCGGCAAAGCTAAGGGTGACGAAGCTCTGCAGCAATTGCACCTGGCTGACGCGCGCCACTCCGCCCATCGCCAACCCGGCATTCCAGGCAAAAAAGCCAAGATACTGGCTCAGCAGCGTGATGTAGACAAAGCCGCCCAAAGCAGGCCAGCCGACGGATAGCAGCCCCGGCGGCCAGGTGAGCCACATGCCTGGCAGCGAAAGCGGCAGGGCCATGACCAGCATCCAGGAGATGACCTCCCAGCCCGGCATGCCCTTGGACAATTGTCCGGCATAGACATATCCGATGGCACATATCGCCACTGCCAGCAGCATCAGCCCATGGCCGAGGCTGAGCGCCCCACCGCTGTCGCGCATGGCAAAGCCGGTGACCAGCGCAGCCCCAGCCAGCGCGACCACCCAAAACACGGCGGGCGGCCGCTCGCGCAGCACGATGGCAGCCGCCACAGCAGTCGCCAGCGGCAGAATGCCGGCAACAATGCCGCCATGGGCCGACGGGATGAGCTTCATCGCAAAATTGCTGAAGCCCGGAAAGCCCCAGACCAGCGCGGCAGAGGCGATCAGCATGGGCCAGAACAGCCGCCGCCCCGGCAAGGGCCGACGCAGGATCGCCAGCACGAGAGCAGCCAGAAGCCCGGCCAGTGCCGGACGCGCAAAAGTGATGAAAAGCGGGTCGATCTCGGCGACAGCAAGCCGCGTCATGGGCAGGGACCCACCAAAGACGATCACGCCGACGAGCCCAAGCAGCATTCCAAGCGATTCACGCTGCATCCGGCACCTTCAGCCTGTCGGGCTGTCTGGATAGGCAAAAAATCTCGCAAACGCCAATGCAGGCTTGTGGCATCGACCATCAGCTATCGGAATGGCGCCAGTGGTTGCTTGGCCCGCATGCAGGACATCAAGGCGCGATGGCGGGCCCGACCACCACAACAGCATCATGCGGCGCAATGCGTCCGGGATGATCGACGAACAGGATCAGCCCGCGCAAGCTGGCAGCCGCCTTGACGAAGGCAAACTCGAGCTCAGGCCGCTCGCAGGCTTGCGCCAACACGCGGCCAGGACCACGGCAGGGAAAATTGTAGCCGGAGACGCGCAAGACTGCTTGTCCATCGAACACGCCATTGCCAGCCCATTGGCCACCAATCGCCAACCGTGACCCGGCGCTGATGCGCGAGAGGTCCGGCAGACCTTCGATCAGGAGATTGGCGCCCAGCCATTCCGGTTTCACTTCGGGCAGGCCGAGAGCTGTCGCAATGCTTGCCAGCTCTTCGGCGGAGACAGCTGTCAATTGCCGGTCATTGTGAATGTCAAACCCGCGCGGAAGCCAGGGTTCGCGCGGCCCCGCGCGTCGCCGCAGGCCCACATGCCTGTCAGCGGCGATACCATCGGCATGCAGGTCAAGCGCCTGAACCGGCGATGTCACGAAACCGGGCTGTAACGCCGCAGGCGCACAGGTGCTAAAGACGCCAGAAAGCAAACCGGTCGGACGGGTCATGCCGTCGTTCTAGTTGGTCTGGACCGGAGCGCAAGCCCTGCGCGGGAGTGACAGCTCAGAGAATCTTAAGATCAGCCGCCGCCGTCTTGCCACGCTCGGTGCGCAGCTCGAAAGCGACCTTCTGCCCTTCATCGAGCGTCATCAGGCCAGCTTCTTTCACGGCGGTCACGTGCACAAACACATCCTTGCCACCATCGGCGGGCTGGATGAAACCAAAGCCCTTCTCGGTATTGAACCACTTCACAGTCCCGGTCGCCATCGTCGCATCCTTCAGCACACAAAAAACGTCAATCCCACATTTCGTATGTGAATTGACCTTTCGTAACATCGTGAACTGGAATCATGGTCTTGTCGAGGCAAAACCTGCGGAACACTGCCTAAGGCGCAGTCACAGTGAAGGAACCCTTGAGCAGATCGCGGGAAGATGTGCCAACCATGACCTCAAACCCGCCAGGCTCAACCACATAGCGGCCACTCGCATCATGGAACCCAAGTTCCGCGGCCGGAACTTCGAGCAGCACGCGCCGCGTCTCGCCGGGCTCAAGCTTTACCTTGGCAAAAGCCTTGAGCTGCCGGACGGGGCGCGAGACCTTCGCCACCGGCTGGCGAACATACAGCTGCAGCACTTCCTGACCCGCCCGCGCGCCCAGGTTCGAAATCTGGACAGACACGCGCAGCGTGCCTTGAATCGGGATGCGAGCTTGCTCAACCTTCACATCAGCATGGGTGAACTTGGTGAAACTGATTCCGAAACCAAAAGGATAGAGCGGCTCGTTCGCCTCATCGATGAAAATGGATTCATAGCGCTGGCGCACCTTCTCCGGTCGTCCGGTCGGCAGGTGGTCGTAATAGACCGGAATCTGTCCGACTGAACGCGGGAAGCTCATCGGCACCTTGCCCGATGGATTGACCGTGCCCGTCAGCACCTCCGCAATCGCCGTTCGGCCCTCGCTGCCGGAGTGGAAGGTCTGCACCAGTGCCGCCACGCGGTCCTTGATATGGGTCAGCACCAGCGGTCGCCCTGTTGCCAGAACGAGCACGACAGGCCGGCCGGTGGCGATCAGTGCATCGAGCAGTTCCTCCTGCACGCCGGGCAGATTGAGCCTTGTGCGCGAGGCGGCCTCGCCCATGAATTCGCAATCCTCACCCAGCACCGCGACGACGACGTCAGCGGCGGAGGCTATGCGCACAGCCTCTCTCTTGTCGCCCATTTCCTTGCCGCAATAGCTGGTGACTCCGGGCGCATAGCTGACCGCAAGCCCTGCCCCGCCCAGCCGCTTCAGCGCCTCGTCCAGCCCCTCGATCGGCTTGCGGGTGACGCCGGCCGGGTCTGTCCAGGCGCGCTCCAGATCAGGCCGCGCCAGCGCACCAATCACTGCCACAGACTTTACCTTGGCTGGATCAAGCGGAAGTGTCGCGTCGCGGTTCTCGAGCAGGATGATCGATTCCCGCGCCACACGCCGCGCCGCCTCAAGTGCCTGATCGCTGCGCAGCAGCGGGCTGACTGCGACAGGATCAATGTCCTTCGCCTCGAACAGCCCGGCATGGAACTTGACGCGCAACACGCGCCGCACCGCCAGATCAAGCTGAGCCATGGGCACCCGGCCCGCACGCACCTCGTTGGCGAGGTGTTTGTCATAGACAAAACTCATCATGTCGATGTCGACACCCGCTTTCAGCGCCTTGCGGGCGGCCTCGGGTTCATCACGCGCAATGCCGTGGTCCATCAACTCGACGATGGAGCCAAAATCGGACACCACAAAGCCGCGAAAGCCCCATTTCGTCCGCAGCAGATCCGTCAGCATGGCGCGATCAGCTGTGGCCGGCACGCCATTCAGCGCGTTGAAGGCGGCCATAACCGACATGGCGCCCGCATTCAGCGAGGCCTTGAACGGCGGCAGATGCAGGTCATGCAGTTGCTCGGGCGCCATCCAGGCACTGTTGTAGTCGCGCCCCGCTTCGCCCGCGCCATAGCCTGCGAAATGCTTGACGGTGGCCGCCACCCCGCCTGCCTGATAGCCGCGCGTGCGCGCAGTCGCCATCACGCTGGCCAAGTGAACATCCTCGCCTGCCCCCTCCAGCACCCGGCCCCAGCGCGGATCACGCGACATGTCGACCATGGGCGCAAAGGTCCAGTTGACGCCAAGTGCCCGCGCCTCGCGACCTGTCCAGCGCGCAGCTTCTTCGACCAGTGCCGGATTGAACGTGGCCGCCTGGCCAAGCGGCAGCGGAAAGTAGGTGGACACACCATGAACCGCATCCAGGCCGATCAGCAGCGGGATTTTCAGTCGGCTTTCACGCACGGCTTTCTGCACCGCCAGCATCTCGGACGGCTCGATGTAGTTCATGACGTTGCCGACGCGGCCAGACCTGATCTCGGCCAGATCAAACCCCTCGCGTCGCCCATAGAGATGCAGCTGGCCGACCTTCTCCGACAGCGTCATCTTCGCCAGCAGCGCGTCAATCCGCCGCTCGATGCGGGCGCTCTCGGCAGCACCGCGCCAGCCGATTGTGGGCGAGGCAGGCACCGCCTGCGCGCGAACGGGAATGGTGGACGCGGCACAAAGGAAGAAGGCAGCGAAAAGCCGCAGGAACATGCTGGGAATCCGTGATGGGGAAGGAGGCTGGCTTCTCCTACAGGATTAGCCGAGCGTGCTCAATGATTGGGAGATTGAACCAGCAAGGCGTGAAATCTATCATTGCCCTGTGATGGACGCATCGACTGCGGCAGCGTAGCTTCAATCTGGATGAGTTTGTCTTATAGGCACGGAACCAGTTCAATTGGCTCAAAAAGTCCCTCCTGTTGTCGCCTGCAGGGCGTTGATTGCTGGAGCATTCCTTTTTGGGTCCTTCTCGCACGCAGGCACAGCCACCGCCGCGCCAAAGGCATCTGGCTGCTTCGCGCGCACCTATGACGCTGCACATATGCGCGACAATCGCAGCCAGCAGGTTCGGCGGCTATGGGTGCGTCTCGAGCACGCGGAATCAGAGCCCGGCAAGGCCAGTTTTGGCATGCACATCTGGGTGAGAGGCAAACCACAGATCTGGCGGGCGGGCGGGCAGTGCGAACGAGCCGGCGAGAGCTGGATTTGCGAGCCCGACACAGATGGAGCCTCCAGGCTCCTGCTTCAGCTCCGCGAGGGAAAGCTTCATGTCGCAAATCCAGGCAAGCTGAAGATCCAGGATGACCGGACAGGCCCTGATCTCAACGACATGAATGTGGGTGGCCCGGCTGACGCTGCTTTCGTCCTTCGGCCAGCCCGGACCAGCATTTGCAAGGACGCAAGCCCATGACCGCCCGCTTGAAGATGCGCATTGGTCTGTTGTGCCTGACATCTTTGGGGGCATTCCCGGTGCAGGCCGAAGACAAGGTTGTTTCGCGCTATTCAACCGCCGGCCAAAAACTTCCGCAATGCGCGCTGGCAAAGCCGCCCGTCGAAGGCATGTCCTGTACAGGTCTGGCAGGCTGGACCGTGAACATCGGCTATCCGGCATTTGGCGCAACAATTAACTTCAGCCAGAGCAAGGCTCTGTCTGTCCATCATTCGCCACGAGATGGCCAACAGGTTGACGTCGACGATCTTGCTGGCAAAACAACAACGATCGAATGGCGCGGCATAATGCGCGGTGCCACATTCGAACCTCATGCAGCGATCATCCGTGCACTGGTGCTGGATGCGGCCCAAAGGCAGGACATGATCGAGCAAGGCGCGCGTTTGCCTGCTGCGAAACACGCCCAGATTCTGATCGTCACACGCCTTGGGGGCGAAGGATCATGTCAGATCGCCTATGTCGATGCGCAAGCCAACGCGAAGCCAAACGATATGGCACGTCGCGCTGCTGATGCACTTGGTCGCTCGACC
>JANMMX010000362.1:0-12996 GCA_031373605.1 Allobosea sp.
GACCTTTGTGCCGGGGCCGGATTTTCCCACAGGCGGCATCATCGTCGAGAGCCGCGCGTCGATGGCAGAAGCCTATCGCACCGGGCGAGGCGCCTTCCGCACGCGCGCCCGCTGGGCGGTCGAGGATCAGGGCCGCGGCACCTGGACGGTTATTGTCACCGAAATTCCCTATCTGGTCTCGAAAGGTCGGCTGATCGAGAAGATCGCTGAGCTCATCAACGACAAGAAACTGCCGCTGCTCGCAGACATGCGCGACGAGTCAGCTGAAGACATCCGCATCGTCTTCGAGCCGCGCGCCCGCAATGTCGATCCCGTGCTGCTGATGGAGTCTCTGTTCCGCCTAACCGAGCTGGAAAGCCGCATCTCGCTCAACATGAACGTGTTGACCGGCGGCACAGTGCCGCGCGTGCTCGGGCTGGCGGAGGCTCTGCGCGCCTGGATCGACCACCGTCGCGAAGTGCTGCTCCGCCGCTCGCGCTTCCGGCTGGGGCAGATCGAGAAGCGGCTGGAAATCCTGCGCGGGCTGCTGATCGTCTATCTCGACCTTGATCGCGTCATCAAGATCATCCGCGAGGAAGATGAGCCCAAGATCGAGCTGATGCGCTATTTCCAGCTCAGCGAGGTTCAGGCCAATGCCATTCTCGACACCCGCCTGCGCGCCCTGCGCAAGCTGGAGGAAATGGCGCTCAAGACCGAGCTGGACGAGCTGACCGCCGAGAAGGAGCAGATCGAGGGCCTGCTGGGCTCCGAGGCCAACCAGTGGAAGACCATCTCCTGGGAAATTCGCGCCGTGCGCAAGACCTTTGGTCCCGAGACGCCTTTGGGTCGCCGCCGCACCACCTTCGCCGATGTGCCTCAAACGGATGGCATTGATCTGACCGAAGCCATGATCGAGCGCGAGCCGGTGACAGTTGTCGTCTCCAAAAAGGGCTGGATCCGCGCGCTGAAGGGCCATGTGCAGGACATTTCCGCGCTCACCTTCAAGGGCGATGATGGGCTGATGCTGTCCTTCCACACCGAGACAACGGCCAAGGTGTTGCTGCTGGTCTCCACCGGCAAGGTCTTCACGCTGGACGCCTCGAAGCTGCCGGGCGGGCGCGGCTTTGGCGAGCCGGTGCGCCTGATGATCGATGTCGAGGAAAGTGCCGAGATCATCGCCGCCTTCCCCTATCGCGCGGGCGTGAAGCTGTTGATGGCAACCAGTGACGGGCGCGGCTTTGTCGTGGCCACCGATGATGTCATCGCCAACACGCGCAAGGGCCGTCAGGTGTTGAATGTCGATGCGCCGAACCGCGCGCTGCTGGCGATCCCGGCCAATGGCGACCACGTCGCGATTGTCGGCGAAAACCGCAAGCTGCTGTGTTTCCCGCTGTCGGAAATGCCCGAGATGAGCCGTGGCAAGGGCGTGCGCCTGCAGAAATACAAGGATGGCGGCGTCAGCGACATCAAGGTTTTCGCGCTGGCGGAAGGTCTCACCTGGCAGGACACATCTGCCCGCACCTGGACGGTGGCTGGTGATGATCTGAAAGAATGGCTGGCCCACCGCGCCGAGGCCGGTCGCCTGCCACCCAAGGGCTTTCCGAAGAGCAACAAGTTTGGGTGAGCATACTCGGTCACTCTGTGCTGCGCGCTTGACGTTGCAATGCGAGCAACAAAAGGATCAGCGCGCCAAACGAAAACACCATTCGCAACGTGTTCCCCACCATCCACGGATTGCGATAGTTCAGCCAGATTTCCAATGCTGAAGCCTGATCCAGCGGCACTGCCTTAAGAGCGAGAGCGTTGTTCAGTGGAACGTTCCAGAACATTGTCAGCCAGAGGCCACCGAGCCCATAAAGAGCGGCAGCACCGAGGACCAGAAATGACGTAGTGTCCCTTCGGTGCAGAACAAATAGCGTTGCCGTCACGCCTGTCACAGCCAAGGCGCCAAAAAATGCGGGAGCAAAAAGCGGGTTCCGCACCGTTGCGTTGATCGACTGCATTGCATTGATCGCAGCTTGTGGTTCCAGCGCGTCCAGCCCGCGGATCACCGACACCGCATAGGCGTAGAAAAACCCCGCGATAGCCGCCATCAGCACGATGCTCAAAATCAGCCCAGTGCGGCGGACAACCGAGGGCAGTGACATCTTCGCAGAAGGGCTTTCAGAGACCGACATGAGATTTCGCCTTTTCTCAGCGCAGAAATGTCAGCGCTTGGCAGGCATCAGGCTGTCAGTTCCCGTGTTTCTGCCCCGTGGACAGCGCATGAACAAAAAGTCATTCAGCTCAAAAACCCTACTGCACCCGCCCCACAACGCCGACCTCAAGCCCGAGCGTCAGGTTCGGTGTTACTGCCCATTCAACGCCAGCGCGCGCTTCTGGCCGCACGGCAATGTCGCTGCGAGAGAACGGCGTTCCGCCCCAGGCCGGGCCTGAGCGCCAGGCTTCGCGGCCGGCACTGACGCCGACGGAGGAATAGAACAGCAGCGTGTCAGTGGCCAGCACACCCGCTTTCAGCCGCGCCGCGCCGGAGAAATCGCGGCCAAATTCCTGTCCGGCCAAGCTGCCAAAAGCAAAATTGCCGCGTGCAGGCTCATAATTGGCGGCGCCCGCAACACCCCACACGAGATTGCCCTCACGCCACATCTTGCCCGCTTCCAGCCCGACTGTCGGGCCGGACATCGTGGCACCACGGCCAAACCGCGTGGTCTGGAAGCCAGTCGAGATGCGCCCGTAAGAGCCTTCCCATTTCGGCGAAAGCGGCGAGGTGTTGAAGGCCGGGCCGGAGAAGAAGGGCAGGCTGCCAAAGCTGGACGGAGCAAAGGATTGTGCCTGCACGGCCGGGCCACAAAACAGGAATGCCGCCAGCAGAAGCGGGCGGGAGATCGCCAGGTGGCGTGGTGGGTCAAACGGCAATGCAGACATCCACTGTCAGAAAAGCAACGTGTCATCGCAATATGCCTGAAGAATATGTGCCTTTTCAAGGCAGCCTATAAATTCCCCGTCATAGCGAGCAAAGCGAAGCAATCCAGATGGCGAGCAGCAAAAGTCTGGATTGCTTCGGCTCATGCCTCGCAATGACGCCAGAACCAGGCTGTCGTTGCGCTCAGCCCTCCATGCGCTCCCAGCCGCCGGGCATCAGGCGCTCTTGCGGCAGGTAGCGGCCCTTGTAGGCCATTTTCGGCGAGCCATCGACCCAGTAGCCGAGATAGAGATAAGGCAGGTTCAATGCTCGCGCCCGCTCCAGATGATCGAGGATCATGTAGGTGCCCAGCATCCGCTCATCGAGATCGGCATCGTAGAAGGAATAGACCATCGACAGCCCATCATGCATCACATCGGTCAGGGCGACAGCGAACAGGTCGCCCTCGCCTTTGCCGGTGATCGCGCTGTCGGGCCCGCGCCGCCGGTATTCCACCAGATGTGTCTCGACATGGCTGTCTTCGACCATCATCGCGAAATCAAGTGCCGACATTGCCGCCATGCCTCCATCGGGATGGCGCCGGTCAAGGTAGCCGCGAAACAGCGAATAGTGCTCGGATGTGGGGGCAGGCGCGGCCTTGGCGCCAATCATATCCTGGTTGCGCTGCATCACGCGACGGAAGCTGCGTCCCGGCTTGAACTCGTTGACGCAGACCCGCACCGACACGCAGGCGCGACAACTCTCGCAGGCGGGGCGATAGGCAATCGTCTGCGAGCGACGGAACCCGCCTTGCGTCAGGAGATCATTCAGCTCGCGCGCACGGTGCCCCACGAGATGCGTGAAAACCTTGCGCTCCTCCCGCCCCGGCAGATAGGGGCAGGGCGTCGGTGAGGTCAGATAGAACTGCGGGGTATCACGGATCGGCCGCATGATTTCCAGCTTCGCATCGGCGATTCAGAGGCGTTGAGGATAACACTCCTGCCCGTGCGGGCAATGGGCGCACCTGCGCAAAGAACTAGCGCCGCACCACCACAAGCCCGGCCAGGAGATCATGGCCCATGCGGCGGTCAGCGCGCATCAGGCCGATGCCGATGCTGAGCGCCAGCAGGCCGACGGAGCCTGCCGCCACATAGAACATCAGCGCGTGCACGGCAGCAGCCAGCCCATCAGGGCGCGTGCCATCCACTTTCTCCACCTTGAGGCCTGCCATCCGCATGCCAAGCGTGGCCTGCTTCTCGCCGCCGATGGTGATCGCAGCGTAGCCCAGGATAGTGGCCACCGCTGCCACCGGCATCAGCAACCAGGTCAGTCCGAAGGTCACGAGCCCCAGCATGCCAAGCAGCAGGAAGACGATCCAGCCCAGAATGACCAGAACGACAAAGTCACCCAGCCAGGCAAAGGCGCGGCTGCCGAGCACGCCGGAGACGTTGGGCAGGGTCTGCATGTCGATGGTCACGATGTCGGGCCCGCGCTCAGGCTTTGAAGATGTCATCGGGTTGGCTCCTTCCCAGTTGGCGAGCAAGAGGTGGGGAGCCTTGGGCAGAATGTCACCCCTCAGGCGTGTTCAAGCCTCAATCAGCCTCCGGAACCATTCGCCTCCGGCGGCACGCCGCGCGGATGCATGCGCCTTGGCTCGAAGCCATCTCGGGCGAGCGCCTCGAAAATCTCCTGAGTGTGGGATGAACCACGAGTCTCGACAGTGACATCAAGCGAAACGCCCTTGGCTGGCACATCGAGGAAGAGGCGGCCATGCGAAACTTCCAGAATGTTCGCGCCAAGCGCTCCCAACCGGCTGGCCACCTTGCCAAGAAAGCCTGGCCGGTCGCTTGATGTCAGGCGGAAGGCGGCGATGCGGTCCTCGCGCTCGAGCTCGCGCACCATGATCGAGGCGAGCAGCCGCGTGTCGATGTTGCCACCGCACAGCACAAGACCGGCCTTTCTGCCTCGGAACAGCTCAGGCTCGCGCAGCATGGCGGCAAGACCTGCCGCGCCTGCGCCCTCGGCAAGGGTATGCTGGAGGCTGGCAAAGGCGTTGACGGCGCGCTCGACCAGCGCTTCCGAGACCAGCAGGATGCGCTCGACATGCGCGCGCACGATGGGAAGCGTCAGTTCGCCCACTGTCTTCACCGCGATGCCTTCGGCAAGGGTGGCACCACCAATCGGGCGGTCGCTGCCTTCGATGGCGTTGGTGAATGAGGGATAGAGATCAACCTCGACGCCGATCAGCCGGATGTCCGGGCGCAGCGCCTTGGCGGCAATGGCGTTGCCCGCCATCAGCCCGCCACCGCCCAGCGGGATCACCAGCATGTCAAGATCGGGCTCCTGAGCCAGCATCTCGCAGGCAATCGTACCCTGGCCTGCGATCACGGCCTCATCGTCATAGGGATGGACGAAGCACTGGCCCTCGCGCGCGGCAATCGCTTTCGCCTCCGCAGCGGACTCATAAAGCGTCTCGCCATGCAGCACGACGCGGGCGCCGTGGGCGCGCGTGTTCTCCACCTTCACCAGCGGCGTGCCTTCAGGCATCACGATGGTGGCGGGAATGCCGAAACGCCGCGCGTGATAGGCAACCGCCTGCGCGTGGTTGCCCGCTGACATGGCGATAACGCCGCGCGCCTTCTCGCTCTCGGTCAGCGTCAGCAGCTTGTTGACCGCACCGCGCTCCTTGAAGGAGGCAGTCGCCTGCATGTTCTCGTATTTCACGAAAACCTCGGCACCTGTCAGCTGCGAGAGGCGCGGTGCCGGGATCATGGGTGTGGCGATGACATGTCCCCTGATGCGGTCAGCCGCAGCATGCACATCGGCAATCGCAAGGGAGGAGCGCATCGGTCAGACCTGTCTCGGTTTCAGCTCGGCATCGCCCAGAAGGCCACCTGGACGCGCGATCAGCACGGCAGCCAGCAACGTAAACACCGCAATGTCTCGGGTTTCAAGCGGCATTGTCGAAGACCAGACGACCTCGAACAACACGATCAGCAGCGCGCCGAGGCAGGCGCCAGGGACTGAACCAATGCCGCCAAGAATGGCCGCGATCAGCGCTTTCAGCCCCAGCGTGAAGCCACCGGCAAAGCCAAAGCCGCCATAGAGCACGGTCACGATCACCCCGGCAGCACCCGAACAGGCGCAGGCCAGCAGCAGCGCCCGGTCATAGATCGCACGCTCGTCGACGCCAAAAAGGGCAGCGGTCTTCGCGTCGTCAGAAACAGCCCGCCAGGCGCGGCCATAGGCGGAATGGCGCAGATAAAGCAGCAGTGAAAGCGTGGCAGCGAGACCAAACCCTGTCACCGTGAGCGCGACTGGCGTGACAGTGACCGTGAAACTGCCGCCGCGTAGCAAGGGCCATGGGTTGTTGAAGACCGGCGGCAGCCAGCGCAACTCGGCGCCCTGCATCAGCCGCAGATATTCAGAAAGCGCCAGTGCCAGCCCGACAGTGGCAATCAGCACCTGCTGCCCGCTGGCGCGCCGGAGGCGACCTAGCACCAGCCGCCCCATTGCAAAACCATGCACCGCGCTGGCCAGAACGCCGATGGCGAAAGCGAGGATCACGCCCATGATCGGCGTCGAGACCGCAAGGCTCAGCGTGATAGCAACACCCGCGACGCCCGCAACACTGCCAAGCGCCGCGAACTCGCCAAAGGTGAGTACGATGCGCCCCACAAGCCCGTAGATCAGCGCATAGGCGCTGGCGAGAAGCGCGTAGATCGCGATCGAGGGCAGGGCGCTCAGCGCTTGTTGAATTCCATAGGCGAGCTTTGGATGAACCTGCGGCAGGCCGTCGCCCGTGACAGCGCCGGGGTCCTCGGGGGGATCCTTGCGGTCATCGAGATAGAAGCGCTTGAGCAGGTAGAAATTCGTGTCCGGCAGCGGGCGGCCATCGGATGAGAGGCCCACCAACTCCGCCCGGTTCAGCGTGGTGCCATCCCCGGCAAAGAGGCATTCCAGCAGGCGCGTGCGGCTCTGGCCGTTCTCGCCGATCAGGCGATAGGACACAGCCACCAGATTGTTGCGGCTGCCTGCAGTGACGGAGCGAATGTCGATCCGCTCGGAATCGGGATTGAGTGGCAGGATGGCCTGGCGACAAACCCGCGCCCGGTCGGAATCCACACTTCCCGTACAGGATGTGAGCGCAAGGCAGATCAGGGCGAGGCAGAAGGCGCGAAGCATGGTGATGGCAGGTTAAGCCATCACAGCAGGATGCGGCACCCGGTCAGCCGCGATTTTTCAGCATCTCGGCCACGCGCGGCGCGAAATAGGTGAGCACGCCATCGGCGCCTGCGCGCTTGAAAGCGAGCAGGCTTTCCAGCATCGCCCGGTCGCCATCGAGCCAGCCATTCTGCTGGGCCGCCATCAGCATCGCATATTCGCCGGACACCTGATAGGCGAAGGTGGGGATGCCAAAGGTCTGCTTCACGCGGGTGACGATGTCGAGATACGGCATGCCGGGCTTGACCATGACCATGTCCGCGCCCTCCTCGATGTCGAGCGCCACTTCAGCCATGGCCTCGTCAGCATTGGCCGGGTCCATCTGATAGGTGCGCTTGTCGCCGATCAGGGTCGCATTGGTGCCAATCGCATCGCGGAACGGGCCGTAGAAGGCCGAGGCATACTTCGCCGCATAGGACATGATCTGCACGTCCTCGTGGCCATTGGCATCGAGCGCGCGGCGGATGGCGGCCACGCGCCCGTCCATCATGTCAGACGGAGCAATCATGTCGGCTCCCGCTTCCGCCAGCGCCAGCGCCTGCCCGCACAGCAGATGCACAGTCGCGTCGTTCAGGATGCGCTCGCCCTGCATGACGCCATCATGGCCATGCGACGTGTAGGGGTCGAGCGCGGCATCGGTGATGATGCCGATCTCGGGCACCGCCGCCTTGATGGCGCGCACGGCGCGGCACATCAGGTTCTGCTCGTTGCGGGCTTCAGAGCCCGACCCGTCACGCAGCTCGCGCTCGACGAAGGGGAAGGGTGCAATGGCCGGGATGCCGAGCCTTGCGGCATGCTCTGCCTGGCGGCAGGCCTCGTCAATGTTCAGCCGGTCGACACCTGGCATCCAGGCGACAGGTGTGCGGGCCTCTGTTGTGTCCATGAGGAACATCGGCCAGATCAGGTCATCTGTTGTCAGCCGGTTCTCGCGCATCAGGCGGCGCGACCATTCTGACTTGCGATTGCGGCGCATGCGGCGGGGCAGGTCCAGCGCCGGAGCCATCGTCTTCGCTGCGGATTCCGGACCGTCCTGGCGCGCCAAAGGTAAGGGGAAATGTCGGAAGCTGCCGGAAGTCATGTCGTGCCCGCCCTCAGATGCTGTCATAATCTAGCACATTGGAACGGTTCCGATATAGCGCGCCTTCTGGCTAACGGTGTCGCAGTCAGACGGGCTGCGGCTGGCCGATGCCATGGCGCGAAGGCGCAGCGCCAGAAGCTGCACGTTGACACTGCCGTTCTCTCTCGCCAAACGTCGCGCCAAGTTCGTGAACAAGAGATCATCGTGACTGAAGGCCCCGAACCCGAAATTCTCTGCGAAGTGCGCGGCAACGCGGGCCTTGTCACGCTCAGCCGCCCCAGGGCGCTGAATGCGCTGACCCATGGCATGGTGCGCGAGCTGGCCGCTGCGCTGGACCGCTGGGAGCAGGATCCGGCCATCAGCCGCGTGGTCATCACCGGCGCTGGCGAGAAGGCGTTTTGTGCAGGCGGCGACATTCGCCAGCTCTATGATTTGGGAAAAGCCGGCCGCCAAAGCGAGGCCCGCGCCTTCTGGGCCGATGAGTATCGCCTCAACCTGCGGATCAAGACCTATCCGAAACCCTATATCGCGCTGATCGACGGCATCGTCATGGGCGGTGGCGTTGGTGTTTCGCAGCCGGGTCGCTACCGAGTGGCGGGCGAGCGCTATCTGTTTGCCATGCCCGAGGTCGGCATCGGCTTCTTTCCCGATGTTGGCGCCACCCATTTCCTGCCGCGCCTGCCCGGCTCCACCGGCATATGGCTGGGTCTGACAGGCGACAGGGTTGGCCCGGGTGATGCGCTGGCCATCGGGCTCGCTACCCATGCGGTGCTGTCGGCCAAGATGGCGGAACTGACCATATTGCTTTGTGACGGCGCCGTGCCGGTTGAGGACGCGCTGGCACGGTTTGCGCATGTGCCTGAGCCGGTCAAGCTGGCGGTTGATCGCGCTGAACTGGCGGATTGTTACGGGGCTGGCGATCTGGTTACCATTCTTGCTGCGCTTGAGGCGCGCGCCGCTTCTGGCTCAACCTTCGCTGCAAAACAGCTCACCACGCTGCGCACCAAATCGCCGACAAGCGTGGCCATTGCCGCCCGCCAGATGCAGGTGGGTGCGGGGCTCGATTTCGCCGATGCGATGCGCACGGAATACCGGATCGTCAGCCGCATTGCCGAGGGCCACGACTTTTACGAAGGCGTGCGCGCGGTCATCATCGACAAGGACAATCAGCCGCGCTGGGTGCCAATGCGCATCGAGGATGTGGTGACGGCTGACATCGATGCCTATTTCGCGCCGCTCGGCAGCGACGAACTGAGGCTCTGAGCGATGCTTTTCGGCTTTGGCGCAAAGATGGCCAAACGCAGCGACAGCGAGCATCCGCTGGCCGCAGTGCCGGGCTTGCGTGCGATTTCCTGGCGGTGGGTGCTCGTCTGGATGTTCCGCATTCTGGCGGTTGTCTGGATGCTGAAAGGCTTGTCAGCCTGGGCCACGATCATGGGTCTCGATGCCGGTCCGGCATTCGAGAACCGCAGCCTGCAGTTCCAGTCCGCCACGGTCTTTTTCGCTGTCATCCATCTGGTGGCCGCCATCGGGCTGTGGATGACCAGCACCTGGGGCGGCGTCCTCTGGCTGCTGGCCGTGCTCAGCCAGCTGGTGCTGGGGTATTTCTTCCCGCGCACATTGGCCTTCACGCCCGCCTTTGCCATCACGAGTGCCGCGCTCGTCACGGCCTATTTCTTCATCAGCTGGGCTGCCGCCCACGAAGAGACCTGAGGCCGCGACAGACCGCGCTTTCGGCAATCAACGCAACAATTCCTTTAGCTTACCGGAATCTGAGTTCATTCCCTGTTCATCCAAACAGGGAAATCTCTTGTTCATCCTGATACTTAAACTCGTTTTCATTCGTGCAAGCTATGTTGATCCTACCAAAGCGGATCGGGACTTGAATCCCGGCCACAAGAGTAACAGGGTCAAGCAGACGGGGTGTACCATGAATACGATGTTGAAGACTGATATCGTCGTCCAGGACAACGATTCAAATTCGAAAGTGAAGCCACTTTATCTTGAAGCTCTCAACCTGGTTGAGCGTCTTCATCGCCGCCTTCTCGATGTCATCAAGGACGAGTTTGATCGCAAGGGTCGGGATGATGTCAACAGCGTGCAGGCGCTGCTGCTCTACAACATCGGCGACAAGGAACTGACCGCCAGCGAGTTGCGCACACGCGGCTATTATCTCGGCTCGAACGTCTCCTACAACGTCAAGAAGCTGGTTGAGCTGGGCTATCTGCACCATGCCCGCTCGCGGATTGACCGTCGCTCGGTGCGCATCAGCCTCACCGAGAAGGGCGAGGCCGTCCATGCCATCGTCAAGGGCGTCTATGACAAGCACATCCGCACGGTCGAGCAGCTTGGCGGCGTCGGCGGAGATGATTTCGAGCGCATGAACAACGCCCTGTTGCGTCTGGAGCGCTTCTGGACCGACCAGATCCGCTTCCGCCTCTGAGCCGAATTCCACCAGCTGCGCTCATTCGCGGCTGACCCAAAGACCCTTCCGGTGGGACAGCCGGGAGGGTCTTTTCGCATTCAAGCGAGGCTCAGCGTGCCTTGAAGCGCGGGAAGAAGGCCGGAACGCGGGCGACATAGGCCGCATAGCCCGGCCGTGTCTGTGCCAGATGCGGTTTCAGCATGGCCACGCCGGAAACCTTCACCAGCAGGAAAGCCAGCAGGGCAGGGCCGGCAAACACCAGCCATGACCGCGACACATCATGCGCGATCAGCGCCAGCCCGAGCCACAACAGCGCTTCGCCAAGGTAGTTCGGATGGCGAACATGGGCGCGCAGACCTGTGTCGAGAAATGCACCCTTGGGCTGCGCAACGGACTTGAAGCGCCAGAGCTCCAGATCGGCTTGCGCTTCCAGCCAGAAGCCAAAGAGGAACAGCAAGGTGCCCGCAACCGACCAGCCGCTGACACCGGAGGATTGCGGCCAGAGCAGCGCCATGTGGATAGGGGTGGCCAGCAGCAGCAGCACAGTGGCCTGCAGCAGATAGATCTTCATCAGGCTCTTCCACCAGAAGCCCGCGCCGCCCGCCACCCGCATTGCGGCATAACGCGCGTCCTCGCCGGGTGCTCTTGCATGTCTCATCCCGAGATAGAGCGCCAGCCGGGTCGACCAGACCAACACCAGCAGCACAAGCAGCCAGGCGGCAGGGTGGCTCGCCGATTGCCGCCCGAGCTCCACCAGCGCCACGATGGCAAAGCCCGGCCCCCAGAGCGTATCGATGATGGCATTGTCGCGCAGCCGCAGCGCCAGCAGCCAGCAGACGAAAAACGCGCCCAGCAGCATGACTGCGGCGATGGCCAAGGTTGAAATCGGTTCCGGCATGGATAAATCGCCCTGTGTCGTCTCGGCCACATGTGCCGGCTGATGGTCATCGGCAAGCGCGATTTGCCATGCCGCAGTGCACAATAATGTGAGTTGCCCTAAATTTGCCGCCATGGTGAGGACTGCTTAACCGTGATAAGCCATGTTCCCGGCTTGCTTTTCGACCGTTTTTCCTTTTGCCGATGAGTGATGTGATGATGTTGTCCCGCCGCGATGTTTTCCTTGGCCTGACCTCGGGCTTTGCCCTTGTGGCTGCGCGTCCTGCGCTGGCCCAACAGGCCGAATGGCGCCAGACCTATGATGGTGGCGGCGCGGCAGGGCGCGCTGTGCGCGCCTCCACGCCCACCCTGTCGCCGCAGTCGCTGCAAGCGACGGAGCAGGCGATTCTGACCTATCGCGACATCGCCGCGCGTGGCGGCTGGACGCCCTTGCAAGCCGGAGAGCGGCTGGCCCTTGGCGCGCGCGGCCCTGCCGTTGTGGCCCTTCGCCAGCGCCTGGTGATCGCGGGCGATCTCGATCCGTCACTGGCAGGTTCCGCAACCTACGATTCTTATGTGGAAGGCGCGCTGCGCCGCTTCCAGAACCGCCATGGCCTGACGGCGACCGGCGCGGTCAACCGTGGCACGTTGACGGCGCTCAACGTGCCGGTGGAAACCCGCATCCGCCAGCTTGAGACCAACGTGGTGCGCCTGCGCTCCTGGGCCGGCAATCTGGGCAACCGCTATGTGGTTGCCAACATTCCGGCAGCTTCAGTGGAGACAGTCGAGAACGGTGTGGTCGCGACCCGCCACGCTGCCGGCGTCGGCAAGATCGACCGCCAGTCGCCGCTGCTGCAGACCAAGATTCCGGAAGTGAACTTCAACCCGACCTGGACCGTCCCTGCCTCGATCATCCGCAAGGACCTGATCCCCAAGATGCAGAAGGACCCGACCTATCTGACCGAGAACCGCATCCGCATCATTGGCCCGGCCGGCGAAATCCCGCCCGAGCGCGTCAACTGGAACTCGGACGAGGCGACACGATACACCTTCCGGCAGGACCCCGGCGGCGAGTTCAACTCGCTCGGCTTCGTGCGCATCAACATCCCCAGCCCGCACGGCGTCTACATGCATGACACGCCGTCCAAGGGCATTTTCGGTGATGATTACCGCTTCGTGTCGTCAGGCTGCATCCGCGTGCAGAACGTGCGCGACTACATCACCTGGCTGCTCAAAGACACGCCCGGCTGGGACCGCGCCAAGATCGACCAGACGATTGCCTCAGGCGAGCGCATCAACGCGCGCATCACGCAGCCCGTGCCGGTCTTCTGGGTCTATGTCACTGCCTGGGCCACACCCGATGGCGGCATCCAGTTCCGCGATGACATCTACCAGAAGGATGGGCTTGGGCCGGTGCCCGTGGCGCAGCTGCCGGGCAGTGCTGACGAGTGAGGGGATTGCTATAAACTCCGCAGTAGGAAGGAAAATCAAGAAAGTGGTAGGTCCCCTTGC